>CAKPAV010000033.1 GCA_934133115.1 uncultured Bacilli bacterium | reverse complement strand
ACAACAAAAGTAACATCTATATAACGTATATAATAGAAATTAGGCTGACACTTATCAAGTATCAGCCTAATAAAAAATTTACATTAGAATAATCTAATATTTGTTACATCCAATAAAGTTGTATCTATATCTGTAATCGCTGTAGCACTAGATTTTTTCGCAGAGGAATTACTAAAGGTTAAAGTTACTTTAGAATCTACTATTTTTAAAGTAACATTGAATTTACCAACAATAATACCATCACTAACGGGATAATTAAAAGTGCAATTTGTGGAATAATCATTATTGTTATTAATTAAATCATACACAAAATTATATCCTACAATGGTAATACTTAGTCTAGGTGAATAAATTAAACTGTTATCAAAAGTAATAGTTGAAATATTACCAAGTTTTAAAGCTACGTGTTTAGTTCGCATTCCGTATCCGTTACCGATACCACGCATATTATAACTAGGCTGTTCTACTCTACTACCATCCAAAAGAGGCACTTGTGACGTGTACGGTAAATATCCGCCATAATAAGTGTATCTACTTGCGTTTGCGTAGTAAATCGGAATAGAAGTATTAACTATTGAATTATAAACACACGCACATTCACAATTTACGTTAACATAAACACCACAAATAGAATCTAAATTACCGCCATCTATTTTTGCTAGACCATCAGCAAATAGGCTGGTGTTATTTCCCATATAAATAATGCAAGGGCTATTAGTAGAATATTTTGTTTTAAATAAGTTAGCACACGAGTTATTAATAGTAACATCATGTAATCTAACTGTGCATTTATCAGTTAAAACTAAGCCATCAAATTCACCGTTACTCATATAGATATAATTAGATGAAAATACACCAAATTGTTCTATATGTTCACTGTTTAAGCTTAAATGACATTGTGATACGCCATAAATACCAATTTTTCCAGCATAGTCTAATGAGTCATATGGAAAATCCGTTGTACCGTTTTGATAAGTTTTATAAGAGTTAGAAACAATAATGTTTGAAGTTGTGTCCCATCTCATACTATCATTTGACGGTGTCATAGCAATTTGTTTGTTAATACTAGCAATAATGTGTCTATTAAATCTTCCTGTCACTGTTTCTTTCCATCCTATGTCAGTTAATAAAAGTGTGCCATCACTTAATTGCATCATATTTTGATATTCAACGTTACAAATAGCTGAATCACTGGATACCCAATTAAATGAAAGTGTGTCTTTTAATTTACCATTTTCGGAAAAGATATAAATATTATTTCCGGCTCCTGGAATTAAGTAAAAATTAAGTTCTTTATCAACAAATACCGTTTGTTGTACAGTAAAGGGGAATGTAAACAAATATTTTAAAACATTACTGTTTAAGTCATATGAATACATTTTTCCGGGTAAACTTCTATCACAAATATACATTACATTATTAGATACACAAGCACTTCTAATACCTACGGTTGATAATTCGCTAATAGCTATAGTATCAATAATTTCTAATGAAATCGGACTAATGACTGTTATAATATTACTATAGCCGGAATTGTTATTTTCATAGAAATTAACGGAATAAATTTTATTGTCATAAAATGTAAGCGAATTAGCGTGATACGCTTGAATGGTATTTGCTTTTTCAATATTTCCAGTTGATAAGTTTACTTTATGCAATCTTGTATTATTTCCGATGGTGTCACTATATGAAAATATAGCTGTGTTATCATCTATTAAGCAAGTTCCTTGACAAGTATAATCGGAAATATCACAAAATGGTGCAAAGAAATAAGCGTAATAATTACTATTATAAAATGATAAATTGTGTAAATCTACAATTTTATCTGGGAATGTAATTGGCAAGCTTTTTTCTGCTGAATTAAACGAGAATTTATTAGCTTTATAATTAACATTACCTGTAAATGTGTTAGTTTCATCAGTTCCGTTCACATTATGTTTTGAATTAAAAGTTTCTGTCATAGTATTATGATACTCTTCTGTATTAACACCCGTAACACCTACATTTCTACTATCCCCATAAACTTCCGTTCTAGCACCGCCAATATTAACAGAACTAACGCCATCAACATGAATACTATCTGTTCCGTCAATATCAATTTCTCTATTGCCAGTGATATTTTCAACTTTATTCTCTGTAATAGTTTCCGTCTTACTTCCGCTAACATTTTCCGTAATGCTTCCACCAACACTACTACTCTTACCATTAGCTAACTGTTCTTTAACTTCAACGCCTAAAATATTAAAATTATTCAGTACACCAGAATCATTGAAATTATTTGTAGCATTGATAATATCACAGATAAAACTATTGCGATTACCACTTACGTTGATACAAACTGGTGTAACTGCTTTACTACTAAACTTATAAATACCATCACTTGCCCCAACTTCCAGAACGCACTCGCCCTGTATCTTTCCCAACTCATTAAACTTCACGTTCTCAAACTGCACTGAATCCTTACCGTTAATAACCGCAACTTTCTTAACAGCACCACCAAACACTACATTACTAACCTGTAAATCTCCGCCTAAGCCATTATACACTAAACACTGATAACCAGACTTAACAACCAGATTATTCAGTAAAACATCTTTACCAAGAATATTAACAACATCCAAATCATCAGTCTGAACCTCATTATTACCATCAAGCGTAAGATTAGAAATCTGAACATTCTGTACATTCCCACCAGAAACCAGCGGTTTAGTGTCTCCACCTCTCTGAACAATCCTAGTGCTATATCTATCAAAACCAATCAAGCTAACGCCACTTCTAAGTGTCAAGCTACGGCTAAGATATTTACCATATGGAAGATAAACACAACCGCCACCTTGATTGAATGCATAATCAATACAGCCTTGAATAGCTTCTGTATCATCTGCTGAGCCATCTCCTACCGCTGGAGTAATACCTTTCGGTGGGTATTTAACATTCAAAATATAACTAGCAAGTACGTTTCTAACAACTTCATCAATCGCACCACTTGTAATATAATTCTGTATCATTTCAGCGACATAGTCTGGAATATTGTTATTGTTCTGAATCAGTTCATTTAATGCTTTACAGAACTTATTTAGCTGTTCGCCATAACTTAAACTCTCATCATAAACTGTAGGAAGAACAAGCCAAGTACAGCATTTTACCGGGTCAACATTCGTAAAATCATACATATAAAGTTTACCGCCTTTCATATATTTTGCATTGGTTTAAAAATTTAAACCATTAATATAGTTACCAAAGCCCAAAGAACAAATCTGACAACTCTTCAATTAACATCATATCAATATTAATAAAAGTTTCTCTGTACTCCATCAGTAAACTAGAATAACTCTTTCCGCTAGTCTTACCTCTAACGCTCTCCAAGTAACTTTCCGTGTCCGTCAAATTATCCTTGCTAGTTTTACTTCCGCTTCTACTACCATCTCTGTCTTGTTTACTCTTTGAACTTCCATCAGAATCAGAACTTCCGCTATTATCTGAACTATCACTTCCAGTATTACCAACAGCATTGTAAGTTGCGTTAGTTAAATAAGTTCCATCAATAACATTAGTAATAGCACCTTGTGGGGTATCACTGTAATAATTCGTAGTAGTCTGTGTAGTACCTTTTGTTAAACTTCCTTGCTCATTGTGGCTTTCGCTATCCTCATAACTATTATTAGTGTTAGTTGTCTCATTATAGTTTTCGCTACTATTTTCAGTATTATCCCTAGTTTCACTTGAGTCTCTGTTTCCTGTTTTTGTATAATCAACTTCATATAAAGGGTTAAACTCTAACAAAGCACTTTTATAAAGCTGATTGTAAAATGGCATAATCTCGTTCAACTTTGTGTCCAGTTTTAACTTCCACAAGCCGTAAGTTTCAAGACCAATCTCCCTTGTATAGTAATGTTTCAAAATTTTTGTCTCTAAAACATTTCTATAGCTTTCATCAAAGATAGGAAATTCAAAATCAAAGATATTCGGAATCGCTTTAGCTATAACGTCTTTAATTTTAGTTTGTCCTACACTTTCACTAAGCCCAGCTTCTGTTTCGCAAATATAACGCAATTCCGTTGTGTATTTACTCATCTTCGTTTACCTCCAACTCATCTGCATTATAAATATCTTCGTTCTGATTGATAGCTTCAATATTAATATCGGCATTAAAATCAACACCGATATTCAACCCAAACATTCTATTGATTTCATCACAAGCCTGTTTTCTCATATTTAGCCCACTGTTTCTACTAGCAATAGTCCCGCCCATATTCCTAGAAACTTCGTCTGAAATTAGGCGTTCTTTTTTCTGGTAGTTGGTATTTGAAATACCAAGCCAAGTTAAACATTCATTCCAAATTTGCGTTTTTGTTTCAAGTAACTTATCAGCAACATACGGTGCAAGTGTCGGAATCGCTTGTAAACTTTTAAGAATATCAATATCTTTATCAGCAAAGATAACCGGAGCATTCCCTGTATATTGTTCATATGTATTTTTTAAAGTCAATCGCTGATTCTCACTACAAGTAATTAATATAGGAGTTTTCTGCGCTTTAATATTTACATCAATAGTTCTATCACATTCATACAATCTACGAGCAAACATTTCACAGCCGTAAATCATATTTTCATGCAACTTGTTATTCCATATAATAACACTATCATTGTTATTTAAATGCATGTTAAAACCATTATTAGCGTAAGCGGTTCTTTGTGTAGGAATTCTATATACATCCAGCATTCCGCCAATCATAGTGGTTAAAGCTAAATAACCTAATACATCATCATTAAAGAATACTGCCATACCCTGCTCGAATAAAGTTAATTCCAAAAACCTTTCATCTACAGTATCTGGAAGATTATTCCACTTGAACCTTGAAATAGCAAGCTCTTTAATTCGATTATACTGATAAATATAAGCTCTATTATTCAAATACATAGAATCAAAATTATCAGATGTTTTTCTACGTCTTCCCATTAAGAACTTCCTTTCAATCTGTTATCCAATAAATAGTTACCAATTTCATCGCCATTCATCCAGTAAGTAACACCAGCATCATGAATTGCTTTAATATGTTTCATCGCACTTGCAGGAATACTTCCATGTGCGTCACACCCTACAGTCTTAACATAATTCCAATGTGGTCTGTTATGTGTGCTAGGGATTTTCATACGCTTAACTGGATAACCAAACTTGTCCCAGAATGAATCGATGATTCTAGCAAACTCTTCACGAATATGCGTATGGCTATAATAAAAATTCTTAATACCTAGCGCCACACTTGCACCGTTTCCAGCATGACCCTTTGCTGTATACGGGTCTCGTTTTCGAGCACCATTTTGAACTAGCACGTTTGCAATCGTTGATAACATTGTCACACCTGCACCAGCTTCATTTCCAGTAGTAGCTTGAACTGTTGCAGTCATTCCAGCTTGACCTAGTGTAGGCACCGCTACTTGTGCTAACCACGCTTTATAAGTGTCAACCGAATAAGCGCATATAGGGAAGTTTTCCAGTGCTATTTTTTCATTATAATTTTTTTCAATTCCCTTATAATTTAACGGAAACATAACAACCTGTGGGTTGCAACTCATATCCCCACTAATTTGAAAAGTGCACTTTTCAGAAGAAAAATATTCATAAGGGAAGCTAACACCTACACCGTCAAGGTTAGTGACATATAAAAAATTATATGGAAATGTATAAATTTTATTGTTATGCGGTGTATACGTTTTCCAAACATTTGCAACTTTTTTATCAACAGAAGCGTTATATGTTTTAGGTGTAGTAGTATTTTTTGTGTTTGTAAATGCTTCTGGCATCATATATAAAGCAATTACTGAATCCGCTAGTGTGTCTGGTAAATTAGCTAAATAAGTGGAAGCCCCAGAAGCACTTTCGAATACGTTTAATTCTATACCACTATAAATACCAGAATAAATACCTCCTGTGTTAGGGTCATAATCTTTATCAACGGTAGAAGCAACTACATAATTATATTTCGAACCCACAAATGACTCTATAAAATCATCATGTACATATTCCCCCGTGTCAAGATTATCTTCAATAAGGTTATCCCCCACAGTATCTGTAGCACTGTGTTCTCTTTCAACAAAACTAGTGTCTAAATAAAAATCAAAAAACCAAGTCTGAATATCATCAATTTCAAAATAAATAGCGGTTGTTTCATTATTTATCCATTCAACATCAGTAATAAACGCATAAAACCACTTATTACCATAAGCACTATTTTGGAACATTAAATAATTGCAATCATACATATTATCAGCAACTTGTTTAACTACTAATCTACGTTCTTTTCGTTGGTACGTCATGTTAGTAAACGTGTATTTTGTTTTACTTGCAAAATAAGCGGCTTGCTTTTCCTTTGAATCAAAATAGATTGTGTCAGAACAAGTATTATCTAATCTAACATTTTTTAAGACTCTTGCAACCGTGTTAGGTGCGATATACATTTTACCACCTCTTTATTTTTATAGAGGGGAATTAGCTTCCCCTCTTAAACACTAGGCTACTGTGATAGTACACTGTGCCGATTTAGTATTATCAAACGTAGAAGTTGCTGTAATGTGAATAGTTCCTGTCGCGCTATCACTTAAAGTAACTTTTCCTCTAATGTCTACAGTAGCATTTTCACTATCAGAAGTCCAATTAACTGTCTGTGGTGCAAAATTGGAAGTCTCAACTGTAGCTGATAACTGTAAAGTCTGACCCTTTGTAGCATTCGCGGCACTCGGATTTACCGTAACTTTTGTGACTGTAGGCTGACCAGATACGAACAGTGTGGTATTAGCGAATGGACTAACTGAGAATGTTTTCCAAACATGATACCAATAATTCCAGTAAAGTCCCTGTCCATTAAACTGTTCTGTAAACTCCTGTAAGTTATCAAATACCATGAACCAGTCGCCATCAATAATAACAGCTGGAATAGAGTTAAGAGCGTTAAGGTCATCAGTGCTGATTTCTGTATAGTTCGGGTCATCAGCAAACAGAACGTTCAGCCTATCAATATCAAGATTACCAAATCCATCAATCATAACTCTGTGACCCATAAATTCCGCTTTATCCATATTAAATGCACTTGCAAGAACTTCAACGTCCATGGTAGCGTCAAACTGTGCATTCATAACCAAATACTGGTTATCTTTTAATGCAAAAGTCTGTACACCAGCCACGTTATAATTCGGACTCATGAAAGTCATTTTGTTAGACACACCTTTAATATCAGCCGTGATAGTTTTCATGTTAGCTGTGTTTACTTCTGCAACCTCTTTAACAGTCATATGCCCGTCAAGGATGTGTCTAGCAAGCAAATACTTCATAGTTAAAAACTCATCGTAGTTTGCACCAGTGTACATAGCATCAACGATTTTAGCAATCAGATTTGAAACACCATCCCAAGACAAGAAAGCCTGTTTAAGTTCCCTATCAGAAATAGTAGCTTTGTAAAACTTCTGATAATTCATAACATGAAAAGCACTTCTTACATCTGGAATTTCACGTTTAAATACTTCTGATTCTGCAACTGCCGGGTCGAACTGGAAAGGTTTTGCAAGGTTTACGAAGATTTCCTCCACGGTTTCGCCAAACTCAAGCATACCTTTTTTAAACATTTCAATCGGATTTGTATACATTTTAGAAGTAATTAAGACTCTACCAATTCTGTTTACCAGTGCCGAAATAAATTCATTCTGTAAAGCTGGATAGTCCATAATGATTGCACCAATCTCTTTAATAGACTGGGCATCTTTCGTTGCTGCCGGAACGTAGTCTTTATAATTCTGCGTTGCACTGTTTCGAATAGCGTTTAAAATATCAACGCTGCTACCAGATAATGTTTTAACCTGTGGTTTAGTAGGCATTTTTATTTCCTCTCTTTCTTAATCAAATAAGTCATTAAATGTTACGTTTTTATAATCATCCTCGTTAGAGTCTTGATTATCATTGTTATCATCAGAATCAGAAGTATTCAAAAATCTTTCTTTGTACCTCTTTCTCCATTCAGCGTCATTTTCTTCGTATCGTGTTTTCCAATCTTCTGCTTTATTAACACGATTATCATAGTCATCTAACGTGTCTGTTAAATCTTCGGTAAGCTGGATAACTTCGTCTGATGTGCTATCGTCAAATCGTTCTAATAAACGGCGAATTAAATCATCACGTTTCACTATTGCCATTGTAGCTCAACTCCTTTCTTTCAAGATATTGTAAGTGCTTTAAATAGGTGTCTGCTTTCTCTGCGTCATTGGTATTCGGTTTATTTCCACTTCTATATCGGTATTTCCATACATTCAATTTGCAGAAAATTTTTACCGCTTCTGTTCCGAATACTAAACACATTTCTTCCCAACATTCAAACTCATGATTTTTGTAATAAGATGGATTGTTCATACTAAGCACCATAAATGGGAATTTTATCCCCCACCTTTACACTTGTTATTTGATATGTTATAGGTCTATTCATTTACAATTCTCCATTTCTTAGAATCAAACAATTCTGACAGTCTCATTGATAACGGATGATTAGGACTTAACATTACCGTTTCGTCCTTAATCAATACTGTGAATCCTGTTTCATGCTGATATAAGCCATCTTTAAAAGGCATTATAATCACTTCCTTTCTTACGTATATCTTCGTCTCAAATAAAATAATAAAGGCATTCTAGTTGATGTGTGCGGTGCTGGTCCTGGTGGTGTAGGTGGTTCTGGTTCAACACCACTTAACTTCTGATACCAGTATTCGCCGCTTTTCTGTCTAACAGGTAACGTGCTATAACTTCCCGGTCTTTCATAGTTTCTCATCCATATTTCTACCATTGTAGCTACGGGCTGCGTACTTACTTTATATTCACCGTATGATAGTGGAAATTTTGTAGTAGGATAATAGTCTGCGTATCCATCAACAAAAAGCATTTGAGCGTATCCATCACTAGCATTTCCAGTTTTGTTAGAAAAATTAGGTGCATAACCTTGCATCACTTTTGCACGTGTATCATTAATATACTTTCCGCCTGGTGTAAACTGTGTAAAACCGTATCCGATATTATGCCATGGAGAATTTGTAGTAGGCTGAACTTTGTCTCCTTGCCACCTCCAAGGATTGTAACCACCCTCATGCCCTACATTTCCCCACATACCACAAAACGCATGTAAAGTCCACCCACGTGACGATAATAAAGAATATGCCTCAAGCGCATTTTGATACGCTTCTTCGGAAGTTTCAGCATAAGCACCTTTAGCTTTTGCGTACCAACTCATTTATAATCACTCCTTGTATTTGTTAATAATAGGAAGTAAATCGTTTACGGCTTTTTGTACCTCTTCTGGATTGAAACCGTCTTTTTTAAGTACTGTTTTTCTTTCTTCGCCATTACCATACATTCCTCCAATGACTAAAATCGCGCCAGAAATTGCAGCTGGTAATTTAACAATAACTGTTTCTAAACTCAACACTTATCACTCTCCATTCTGTCAAGTAATTTATTCATTACTATTGTATTGTTATTGATTGCTTCTTGTAAAGACTTTGTTTCTTCTTGATGTCTCTGTGATTCTTCGATTCGTTCTTTTCGATTTTTTTCGTCTGTGATATAGATATAATATGCCATTGCCATAAGACAAACAATATTAAAACCCACATCTTTAACGGCGTTTAGCCAATCCATGGTTACACCTCCTTTAATTAAATAAGCTATAAATGTTACAAAATTATTAACTTTTTGTTACATTTAATGTAACACATTATTGACTTTTTGTCAATAGTATGTTACAATTATTTTAAGAAATATTTCAAAAGTATTACAAATTATTACAAGGATGTGGATTTTATGTGTGCTTATTATGATGGAACTAAACTTCTTTCCCTTACTGATTTAGACGGTAGACAACCAGAAATATTAATGGTTACTACAAATAGAACTGGTGGAAAGACAACCTATTTTGGCAGGTTGTGCGTGAATAAGTTTAAAAAAGGGCAAGGAAAGTTTGCACTTTTATATAGATATAATTATGAATTAGACGATTGCGCTGATAAATTTTTTAAAGATTTAAGCACATTATTCTTTCCTGGTAGTATAATGGAAAGCAAACGAAAAGCATCTGGTATATTTCATGAATTATTTTTAGACGGCGAATCATGCGGTTATGCTTTATCACTTAACAGTGCCGACCAGCTAAAAAAATATTCACATCTTTTTAGTGATGTAAATAGAATGATTTTTGATGAGTTTCAATCAGAGACTAACCATTATTGTAATGACGAAATTAAGAAATTCATTTCAATTCATACCTCTGTAGCAAGAGGACAAGGGGAACAAGTTAGATATGTCCCTGTTTATATGCTAAGTAACCCTGTTAGTCTTATAAATCCTTATTATGTCGAGCTTGGAATTTCTAACAGACTCCGCGATGATACTAAGTTTTTGCGTGGACACGGGTATATTTTAGAGCAAGGCTTTATTGATAGCGCAAGTATAGCACAAAAAGAAAGTGGTTTTAATAAGGCTTTTGCTAAAAACTCTTACGTATCTTATTCAAGCGAATGTGTTTATTTGAATGACAATAAAGCGTTTATTGAAAAGCCTAACGGTGTCGGGCGGTATTTATGTACTATCAAATATAATGGTACAGATTTTGGTGTTAGGGAATTTGCTGATTCTGGTTTTATTTATGTAGATGATAGACCAGATATATAATACAAATATAAAATTACTGTTACTACAGAAGACCACGAAATAAA
>CAKPAV010000032.1 GCA_934133115.1 uncultured Bacilli bacterium | reverse complement strand
TTCTTTTAACTTATAGCATTTACAAAAAGCATAAGAAGCAATTGAATTTACGCTACTAGGAATTACTATACTTGTTAAATTTTCACACCCATAAAATGCATCTTTGCCTATCGATGTAACATTTTCCGGAATTGTTATGCTTTCCAAACTTTTGCAGTTAGCAAATGTAGATGCTTCTATCGAAGTTAAAGCATTAGATAATATTACATTTCTTAATTTTTCACATCCAAAGAATGCATATTGTTCTATACAAGTTACGGCGTTAGGAATTATAATGTTTGTTAGACTTTCGCAATGACTGAATGCGGATGAGTCTATTTTTGTTACGCTATTAGGAATTGATACACTTTCTAGATTTTCGCAATTAGCAAATGTAAGAATGTGTATTATAGTAACGCCATTAGGAATACTTATATTTTTTAGACTTTTACACCCATAAAATGCTTGAGTATCTATTAACTTTACGGTACTAGGAATTGTAATATTTTTCAATTTTTCACATTCATAAAAAACATCTTCACCTATTGATGTTAGACCTTCATGAAGAGTTACATCTATTAAGCTCTTGCATCCATAAAATGAAGAAAGTTCTAGTTCTTTTACACTTTTAGGAATTGATACACTTATTAGATTTTCACAGTTTTTAAATGCAGCTCGTTCTATTGTAATAATGGTATCTGGAATTGTTAATTTAGACATTTTTGCATTTTCAAATCCTAATCTTGAAATTATTTTGACATGAAGACCTTTATATGTGCTTGGAATGTGTATTTCATTTGAAAATTCAGCCTTGCCAACAGAAACTTCATATATAGGCTCCCCTTCAATGTAATATCTATCAAAACTAAGTTCATTTGAATTTTTCGTTTGTTCGTTCATGATTGTTTTTCTCCTATATTTTTAATATTATATTAAATTTTCATTTTTTCATAGTAATTATTGCATACATTATCAATTTATTTTTAATATTTATACATCAATGTTATGATATGCCTTTAAGTAATTCTTTTATATTAAATGTAAGATGACCATTACTATATTATTTTTCAATAAAAAAGCTTTTATGTTATTAAAAGAATCTTCATCATTAAGAAAATATACGCGATAACCATTTTGGCTAGAAGTATCAATATTTAGTTGATCATCTATTTTTTCTAGACTATCAATAAGTTTTTCAAAATCAAATTTTCGCGGGGGGGGGGGAGTTCTATGATTGCCCGTTAAAATTTTGTATAATTTGCTAAAGCACAAAAAAAGATGACACTTAATCGTATCATCTAATTTATTAACGATGGTGCCCGGGACCGGAATCGAACCGGTACGGTATCGCTACCGCAGGATTTTAAGTCCTGTGCGTCTACCTATTCCGCCACCTGGGCAAGATGGTGACTCGCCGGAGATTCGAACTCCGGACCCCTTGATTAAAAGTCAAGTGCTCTACCGACTGAGCTAGCGAGTCATAATATTGGCTGGGGTAACTGGGATCGAACCAGTGAAATGTCAGAGTCAAAGTCTGATGCCTTACCGCTTGGCTATACCCCAATGACCAAAGATGGTGGAGGAAGGTGGATTTGAACCACCGAACCCTAAGGAACTGATTTACAGTCAGCCGCGTTTGGCCGCTTCGCTATTCCTCCAAATAACACACATAATGGTGGGTGTTGAGGGGCTCGAACCCCCGACATCTACCTTGTAAGGGTAGCGCTCTCCCAGCTGAGCTAAACACCCGCATACCTTAACTACGCGTGCTTTTATAATATACCATCGAGGTAATACTTAGTCAATAATTTTATTTCAAAAATTTAAAAAAATTCACTAAAAGTTTGTATGCTTGATAAATGTTAGTAGAATAACTAAGGATAATTTAGTTATTTTTATTATTTTTATAGCATTAACTTGTATGTGTTTGACAAAAAACACAAATTATTTGTATAATTTTATTTAGTAAAAAAAGACGGGTGATTTAGCAGTGATAAAAATTGCAGTTGTAGAAGATGAAATAGAAATGACTAATCAACTTCTCAAATATGTGAAGCAGTTTTTTAATGAAAATGATTTAGATTACTCCGTTACTACTTATAATAATGCCATTAAATTATTAGATAATTATGATTTTTCTTTTGATTTAATATTTATGGATATTAATATGCCCATATTAGATGGCATGAGCGCTAGTAAAAAATTAAGAGAAATAGATTCGGAAGTAACTTTAATATTTATTACTTCTTTAGCGCAATATGCAATAAACGGATACGAAGTTAATGCATTTGATTTTGTTTTAAAACCAATATCTTATTATAACTTTGCTTTAAAATTAACAAGAGCAATCGATAAACTATCTATAGAAGATGCAAAAACATTAATAATCAATAATAAAAATTCTATAAAAAAGATTAAAGTAAGAAACATCTGCTATATTGAAGTTGATGAACACAAATTAATATTTCACACGATAGAAGGAAATTTTACTACTTATGGGACATTAAAAACTTATCTTGATCTTTTAAAAAATGATTCTTTTGTCCTTTGTAACCAATGCTATTTTGTAAATTTGAAATATGTTACTGAAGTGAAAGATAATTTTGTTCATGTTGGTAATGATAATTTGCAAATGTCACGCCCTAAACGCAAAGATTTTATTCATGCTTTAAACTTATATTTAAGCACGGGAGGTGGAAGCTAAAAATGTTTTTAGAACAATCATATTTGTTTTATTACAAAATACTTTTTATGCTCGAACTTCTAGGAGCAACATTCTTGCTTACATTTAATTTAAAAAAGCGTAATAATTTTATTGCTCGATTAATAATAGGTATTATTGCCTGTTTATTAATAACTATCTTATTTCCTTTATTTAAAAATATTTCTTATACATGGTGGTATTCATCCATTATGTTTATGTTTTTCTTTGTGTGCGTAATGGGATTATTAATGTTTGTGTATGATGAAGCATGGCAAAAAATATTTTTTATTGCTATTATTGGATATACTACTCAGCATTTTGCTCATGAGATTT
Organism: uncultured Bacilli bacterium; assembly: GCA_934133115.1. Next base: position 7,740 of record CAKPAV010000032.1, on the reverse strand, counting down.
ATTCTTTATTTGCTAATGCTTTGAATTTAGTCGACACTTCATCAATGGGTATATATAGTAGTGATGTTGTAGACTTAGCAAATTTATCAATTAATGTTTTACAATCTGTCTTGTATTTAGATATTTATATTTCCGTGTATATATTTTTATATTTCTTTTTTGGTAAAAGAATGCGTAACAATGATGTAAAAGTTTCATCTATATCAATATTAGCAATAACAATGATTATTTTATTAACCGACATTATTTTAAATTCAGTGTTAGTATATTCTAAGACTTATAATCGCATGTATTCTATAATCGTTAGTATTTATAATATTTTATGTTGTGCCATGATTTTCTATATTCAATTTGCGGTTACTAAAACTAAAGTATTAGAAAACGAATTGCAAATTACTTCCCGTTTATTACATCTATCAGAGGATAAATATCGTGAAAGTAAAGAAAATGTTGATATGATTAATCTAAAATGTCATGACTTAAAACATCAAATTCGTGAATATGCGTCTAAAAGTTCTATATCGCAAGAAACAATCATGGGATTAGAAGATTTAATTAATATTTATGATTCCAATATGAAAACAGGTAATGAAGCATTAAATCTTATTCTTACTGAAAAAAGTTTATTATGTCAAAAACAAAATATTAAATTAACTTGTTTAGCTGATTGTACTAAATTAGGATTTATTAGCAATGAAGATTTATATAGTTTATTTGGTAACGCTATTGATAATGCAATAGAAGCGGTCATGAAAATTAATGATCTAGAAAAAAGAAGTATAAATCTTATTGTGCGTAATGTGCATTCGTTTATTTCTATCACTATTGAGAATTATTATGTAGGCGAAATCTTTTTAGATAGTAATGGATTACCAAAAACAACAAAAAACAATAAAGACTATCATGGTTTTGGTACTAAATCTATTAAAATGATTGTTAATAAATATAATGGTGATTTAAAGATAACAACCAAGAAAAACATTTTCACTTTAGCAATTTTATTTCAAAGTAAATAATGCCATTTTTGTTAATTCTATGGTCTTGAAAGCGATTACTTTCAAGACTTTTTTTCTTGTCGTTAAATACAGGATATGAAATCTAAACAACAACATATGCATAAAACATTGTAAAAAAACCGCTTTCATTTAAGTTTAAGGTGTCCGTAGGACAATAGTTGCTAGCACAAACTAGTTGCAACTAGAAAGGAACACAGTATGAAAAATAAATTATTAAAAACTTTGTTAATGGGGTCGATTATTTTAGGCGCTAATCTTATGACTAGTTGTGGTGATCCAAAACCTAGCCAAAGCACAAATAAGCCCACTACTAGTGCATCAACATCTATAGATGATTCTGATCCATATGTAGTCAAACTAGAAATTGTTACAATGCCTGCTAAAACAACATATTTAGAAGGAGAAGTCTTTGACCCTAAAGGTATTGTTCTTAAAGCTACTTGGAGTCATGGTATTGATGAAGATGTTCGTTATAATGATGGCATCACATATGATAAGACTCCAATTACCGCTGAAACTAAATCAATCAAAGTAACATATGAAGGAGTTAGTGTTGATGTTCCAATTACAATTTCAGTGATTGGTGTTACTTCTATTGAAATTACTAAGCCATTATCAACATTATTATATCCAACAGGTGATAAATTTAATTTAAATGGATTAGAAGTAACCGCTAAATTTGAAGATGGAACAGAAAAAGTAATCGATGTTTATGAAGTTAAAATTGATGGTAAAGATGTAACTAATGCTATTAAAGGCGAAGGCATTGTTTTAGAAAAAGGAAAACATACCATTAAAATTACTTATAAAGGTCAAAGTGTTTCATTTGAAATTGAAGTATATAACGGATATCGTATTGAAGCAGAAAATATTAAAAACGCTGATGAAGTTAAAGAAGGCGACAAAAACTATTTACAAAGAGTTAAATATAGCGGTGTTCAACTAGGCACAATGTTATATTCAAGCGGTAATAAACCAGAAGCAATTAATGCATCTGGACAGGGATATTTAGGCGAGATTAAAAAAGGAAATGCATTTGACATTCATATTTGGTCAGATGTAGAAAGAAAAGCTGATATTATCATGACCGCAGCAAGCGGAGTTATTAAAGTGGATAGTGACCAAACTTGGAGGCCATTAGAGACTTGGGATATTCAATTAAATAAAATGATTAGTGCAACCGCAAATGGCAAGAAAGTAGAAATTGCGGATGATGTAATTTTACCAGGATTCGTTACTAAACCTAATGAAGATGGTACTTATACTTATAATCCTTTTGCTTGGGTAAACTTTATTGATGTTGCCTTTGGTGAAATGGATTTATTAGAAGGCGATAATGTAATTAGCATTGAATTAATTGGTGATATGGCTTTCACTGGTGGTAAAACTAGTGGAGCAGGTACATTAAACATTGATAAATTTGAAGTTCAATTCAAAGACTAGTTAAGGAGTTAAATATATATGAAAATAGCAAAATTAGGACCTGGTAAAATTGTTGGACTAGTTGGTTTAGGAGTTTTATTAGGTGGAATTATTGCTGGCAATATTGTATGCGATACTTATAGCGGCGTTATCACTAAAGCTTTATGTGGTAATGGGGTATCTTTCAATGGAGAAGAAGTAGAAAAAGCTTCTGCTCTTGGTGATGAATTATGCCAAGAACTCGAAAGGGAAGGTATTGTATTACTTAAAAACGGCAATTTAAAAAATGGTAATAAAGCTTTACCGTTAAGTGCAGAAACTACAAAAGTTAATCTATTTGGTTATGCTGCAACAAAAGGATTCTTATTAAGAGGTATTGGCAGTGGATCTTCCACTATCAATGCTGAAAAAAGAGTAGATTTAACAGGCGCTTTAGAAAAAGCAGGTATTGAATATAATAAAGAGATTTTATCTGCTTATGATTCTGCTAAATTTGGAACACGTGAAAATAATACCGGTTCACCTTATCTATTAGCGGAACCATCTCGTGATTTCTATACAGATGCAATGTTACAAAATGCTAAAGAATTCTCGAATACAGCTATTATTGTATTAAGTAGAAATGGTGGAGAAAACATCGGAGAAATCCCTTTAACCCAATCATTAAGAACAGAAAAAGGCACAGAAACAGATAGTTCAAGAACATACTTAGAAACATCTAAATATGAAGATGAATTAATTAAGATGGCACATGAAAATTTTGATAACGTTATTGTGCTTATCAATTCTTGTAATACGATGCATTTAGGCATTGTTGATAGCGATAATGTTAACGCGGCTTTGTATATTGGCTTAACTGGTCAATCAGGTGCTCGTGCAATTCCAGATATTTTATGGGGAAAAGCAAATCCATCTGGAAAAGTATCTGACACTTATGCTTATGATCCAGAAACGGCAGCATCTTACTCTAACTACATTAAAAGTGGAGGCCATATTCAATATGTTGAAGATATCTATTTTGGTTATAAGTGGTATGAAACTGCTGATACGGAAGGATATTGGAAAGATGTTAATAATGGCTATGGTAAAGGTTATGATGGTGTTGTCCAATATCCATTTGGTTATGGATTAAGCTATACCACATTTGATTGGGAAATTAGTGCCATTACTACTGATACTACAATTACTAAAAAAGGAACTTTAGAATTTGAAGTGGTTGTTACTAATACTGGTAGTGTTGCTGGAAAAGATGTAGTTGAAATTTATGTAAATCCTCCTTATACAAAAGGCGGAATTGAAAAATCATCTGCTAATTTAGTAGCTTTTGGTAAAACAGCAGAATTAAAACCAGGACAAAGTCAAACATTAAAATTATCTTTTAATGCTTATGATATGGCAAGTTATGATTGCTATGATAAAAATAATAATGGATTTAAGGGTTATGAATTAGAACCAGGAAATTATGAAATTAAATTCATGACTGATGCCCATAACTTAAAGAAATGTGATAATAATGTTCTAACTTATAAAGTTGAAAGCGCTGGAGAAAATATTGGTATTACTTATAAAATGGATCCAAAAACCAAACAATTTGTTAAGAATAGAATGACAGGTGAAAATGCTTATCTTGACTTACCGGTAGATGGTAGTTCAGTCAACGCTAATAGTTATATGACACGTAGTGATTTTGCTAGTTCATTCCCAACTGAACATGCTAAAAATCCTAGTGGTGATGGTGGTAAGGCTACCAAAATTAATGATGTATATGATACAAACACAATGCCTACTACAGGCGTTGATAGTGGATTAAGATTAGTAACTAAAGAAGATGGTTCTAAAGCTTCTAAAGCTGATTTAGAGGGTAATGGAACTAAGTTAAAGGCTAATGAAGAATTGTTTGAGGATCTATCAAATTATAATAGTGCAACTTGGAACACATTGTTAGATCAAATGTCTTTAGATGATTATACAACACTTGTTGAAGATGGAGGATTTGAAACTCAAGCTATTGAATCTATTGGTAAAGCAAGAGCATATGATACTGATGGTCCAGCAGGATTTAACGCTAATGTATTATCACCAACTGATTCTGGTGCTAAATCAAAATGGACTGCTTATCCAAGCGAAACATTAATTGGTTGTACTTGGAGTAGTGAATTAGCATTCAATATGGGCTTATCTATGGGTGTTGAGGCACAAGCAACTGGTGTTAATGGTTGGTATGCTCCAGGCGTTAACTTACATCGTTCACCATATACAGCAAGAAACTATGAATATTATAGTGAAGATGGTGTGATTTCAGGAAAATTAGCAGCAGAAGTAATTCGTGGCGCTAAAACTAACGGATTATATTGCTACTTAAAACACTTTGTTCTTTCTGAACCAGGACCAAATCCAGGTGGATTAAACACATGGGTAACTGAACAAAATCTTCGTGAAAATTACTTAAAACCATTTGAAATTGCGGTTAAAGAAGGCGGCGCAAATGCAATTATGTCAGCGTTTAATCGTGTTGGTGGTATTTGGGCAGGTGCATCTTATCCTTGCTTAACACAAATATTACGTACAGAATGGGGATTTAAAGGAACAGTTATTACTGACTACTCTGCAGGTGGTGGATTAGGCGCAATGAACCCAGAACAAGGTGTAAAAGCAGGTAATGATATGTGGCTTAACCCAAGTAAAGGTAGAAACCAAGCACCTTTAAATACATCTGATGCTACAAGTATGGCTTGTGCAAGAACTGCAGCTAAAAATATTATCTTTACATATATTGATACATATCAATATGCTAAGACACATGATGCAGGTGATGATTCACGCTATTCTGTTGAAGTAGGTATTCGTACTACTGAATCAGTATTTGCTTGGTGGATTCCAGTATTAATTGCTTTAGATGTTGTCGCTGTTAGCGCAATTGGATTAGCGGTATTCTTTATCTTAAAACCTAAAAAATTAGCTTATGATTCTGTAAGTGTAGAAAAAGATGATAGTTACGCTAACGACATAGCTAAAGAAAGACAAAGATTAGCTAAAGAAAAACGCATAGAGTCTTTAAAGAAAGACATCGAAGTGTTAAATATACAACTCGCTAACAAGAAAAAAGAGTTAGATGAATTGAATAATAAATAATTAAAAATATAACGGCATTTTGCGATGCCGTTATATGCATAAATAAAAGGAGCGTTAAAATGAAAAAAAATTATTTAGAGCCGAGTTTAAATGTCGTAACAATTAGTGTTGAAGACGTAATATGTGTATCTAAAGTTGATAGTAATTTAGATATTATTACCTCAGAACCAGATGAAACTTTATAGGTGGTGAGCAATATGAAAAAACAACTAGCATTATTTGCATTAAGTGCTACATTATTAACAGCGGGTATAATTGTTAATAAAAGTGAAATGAAATCAAATGGATTTGAAGAATCCGCTACTGATTTATACAGTAAAGAAAATAACATTAAGAAAATTAGAAAAACAGATGAAGTAGTAACTCCAACAGTTGAAACCTCAATTATGTATGCTCAATCTGGAAATGATGGCACAAATTCTTATTTGAGATTTGCAACTGCAGTTAAAGGCGATGTAACAAGCATTACTTTTAATCGAAAAGTAGAAGGAAAAGAAGATAGACCATTAGAATGTAAAACCTTGTATAAAGGAATAAGTTCAAACGGAAAAACCTATTATTACAATGGCGAAGAATTAGTAACTGCGCAAGATGAAAATACTAACAACTATTATTGGGCATGTTATACTATTAAATTTGAAGCAAATTCTTCATATTTAGATAAAGATATAACTCTAGAAATGACTATTAATGGAGAAAGTGGCATAATTGCAAATAAAACGACTTCTTATAAATTTGATAGTCAAATAGGAAAAATCACGGGTATTCAAGTCACTAAAGAATTGACTTTTTCTTATCTTGTAGGACAAGCTATAACATTTGATGAATTAGAAGTATCTAGTTTTGACGCTAACGGAAGTAAAGTTGCTGCAATTCCTAATGAAGAATTAGAATTTTATGAAGGCGAAGAAAAACTTGATTTGACCACAATTGGATATACTGAAGTTGGAAACCATACTATTACTGCTAAATATAAAAATTATAGTGTGAATTTCAATATGAATATTGCTAATAATATTTATGATGTTGAAGCAGAAAACATTTATAGTAAGGGTGAAAAGCCAACTATAAATAATGTTAATTATATAGAACGAGATAAATGCAATCCTGAAATCAAAGAATTGAAACCAATTGTATATGGCTTAAAGCCTGAAGGTGGAACTGATTACGCTAAGTATGATAGCGCTGACGCTAAAAATGCATCTGGACAAGCATATTTAGGCGAAGTAAAAAAAGGTAATAGTTTCAATTTGCATATATTCTCAGGCGTAGAAAAACAATTGACATTATATATGACTGCATCTAGTGGCGTTATAGAAAAAGATATAGCTAGTTGGCAACCAGTTAAAATGGGAGATATTAAATTAAATGAAATGATTAAAATTTCCCAAAATGGTAATACACTATCTATCGGTGATGATGTTATTTTGCCTGGATCAGAAACTCCTGCAAATGCAGATGGCAAGTACACATATGATCCTAGTATTTGGGCGAATTTTGTTAGAGTAGCTATAGGCACAGTTAATCTTAATCAAGGAGATAATGTAATTAATGTGACTATTACAAATGCAATTCAAAACCTAGATACAATTACAAAATCATGGGGTACTATGAATATAGATAAATTTGATTTAGTGGATAATATTGGCTATTTAGTTGAAGCTGAAGAAGTAATAAATAATAGTGAAATTGTTCCAACTAATAGAACTTATGTAGAGAGAGTAAAATACTCAGGAAATCAATTAGGTGCAATGTTATATTCTAAAAACAAAGAAGATGCTAAAAATGCTTCTGGTCAAGGATATATGGGCGAAATCAAAGGTGGAAATGCTTTTAATGTTCATGTTTGGTCAGATGAAGAAAGAGATGTAAATGTTATCATGTCTGCATCAAGCGGTGTTATTGAAAAAGATGTTGCTAGTTGGAAACCAGTAAAAATGGCTGATATTCAATTGAATCAAATGATAAGTGCTGAAACTAATGGAACAACATTTACTATTTCTGATGATATAATTTTACCAGGATCAGAAACTCCAACAAATGCGGATGGTGGTTACACATACAATCCATTAATATGGGCTCATTTTATTCCTGTTAATTTAGGAACAATGCACTTAAATAAAGGTGATAATGTTATTACAATAAGAATAATTAAACAAATTGCTTTTAC
>CAKPAV010000031.1 GCA_934133115.1 uncultured Bacilli bacterium | reverse complement strand
TTGTGAAGAAAATGTTGTAGAAAATATTTACGATAGAAGATGCTAATTAAAATCTCGAAAGAGATTTTTTTGTTTGACAGTTTGCACTAAAAAATAGTGCTTTTTTAGAATAAGTTAGGCAAAAATTATATTTCAAAAAATGCGTAAGTTTTTAATTGCATTATAATAATTAGTATTGTATACTAAGGTTATACATGAACTTTTATACAGAGCATTATTTTTGAAAGGATTATATATGGATTATGAAGTAATTTTAAATGAACTTAAAAATAATTTATCTTTAGAACATCCTAGAAATATTGGCCAAGAAAATTTAGATAAATTAATTGATTATGCGATAAAAAATTGTAGTAAAGAAATAGTATGGCGAATTGCTTTAAGTTATAGTGACTTTGATTTAGATTTTACTAAAATTGTATTATATTTTATTAAAGAAAAAGATTCATTTTACATCGCAGAAACTATAAGTGCAGTCGATTGCAATAAAATTAATATAAAATTGGTTAAAGAAAAATTTTTGGAAAGAAATGACAAAGATTTTATAAAAAAAGTTGTTGATAATATAAAAACTTATTGTGATGTTGATAGTAATAAAGAGTTAAAAAGCATAATTGAAGATAACTATAGTAATTAAATGTATTTAATATTTAGTTACCACTCAAACATAAAAAAGACATAACTTAACTAAATTACAAAGATTTGAAAATCTCGAAAGAGATTTTTTTGCTTGACAGTTTTTATATAGAAATAGTGATTTTTTGGCATAAGTTAGGCAAAAATTATATTTTGAAAAATGCGTAAGTTTTTAATTGTATTATAATAATTAGTATTGTATACTAAGGTTGTACATGAACTTTTATGCAGAGTATTATCTTTGAAAGGATTATATATGGATTTTGAAATTATTTTAAATGAGTTAAAAACTTGTTTATCTTTAGAGCATCCTAAAAATATAGGACAAGAAAATTTTGATAAATTAATTGATTATGCAATTAAAAATGGTAATAGGGAAATAGTATGGAGAATTGCTCTAAGTTATAGTAATTTTGATTTAGATTTTACCAAGATTATGTTATATTTTATCGAGACTAAAGATGAGTTTTATGTAATAGAAACGTTATATGCAGTGGGTGATGATAAGATAGATTTAAAATTATCTAAGAAAAAAGTATTAGAAACTAATGATAATGAGTTTATAGGAAAAGTTATCGAGGATGTTAAATTATATTATGGTGTTAAAAGTAATAAAGATTTAAATAAAATTATTGAAGGAGGGAAAGATAATGATTAAATCTAAAGGATGGAATTGGAAAATGGTTGAGGATGATTCAAATTGTGTATGGAAAATACCAAGTATTGAGTCATATTATTTACTTGATAGGTGGAAAGGATTAGGTTTTAAATCTTTTCTAGATTTAGGTTGTGGGTTAGGAAGACATACTGTATTATTTGCAAGTAATGACTTTGAAACATATGGTTTTGATATTAGTGAAGATGGTTTAACAAGGACTAAGGAATGGTTGGATTCTCTTGATTTAAAAGCAGACTTAAAAAAAGGTGATATGATTCATTTACCATACGAAGATAATAGTTTTGATTGTATATTATGTAGAAATGTTATATCACATCAAGATACTGAAGGAGTTAAACAAATAATTAAAGAACTTTATAGAGTTTTAAAGGATAATGGAGAATGCTATTTAACACTTGGTTCTAAATCTACATGGGGATTTAAACAAACTTCTTGGCCTTTAGTAGATGAAAATACAAGACTTAGAATGGAAGAGGGCCCAGAATATAAAACACCACATTTTTATGTAGATTATGATTTAATAAAAGTTTTATTCAAAGATTTTAAAATAGAGTTTATTAATCATATCGAAGATTTTTATGAATCAAATGGTAAAACATATTCATCTTTTCATTACCATGTATTAATAAAGAAAGTTAAATAAAGCTAAATGTCAAGAAACATTTAGTTTTTTTAATATTGAAAATATAGTATAATAGGATTAACGAAAGGTAAATGTATTATGAGTAAAGATATAAATGTAGTAGCGGCTTTAATTTTTAAGAATAATAAAGTATTAATTGCAAAAAGATCTACGGATAAAGATGCAAAAGGTAAATGGGAATTTCCTGGTGGTAAAGTCGAAGAAAATGAAGATGAAAAAATAGCTATAGAAAGAGAAATTTATGAAGAATTTGATGTAAAAGTTAAAGCAAAGGCTTTTATATCACAAAGCACTTTTAATTATCCACATGGTAATGTAATACTTAAATTATATGAATGTGAATATATTGATGGTAACTTTAAACTTCATGCACACTCAGAATATGCTTGGGTAAAAATAAATGATTTATTAAATTATGATTTAGCTCCTGCAGATATACCTCTTGCAAAAGATGTTATGGAAAGATATAAGTAATTTAATATGAGGTTTGTGAAGTGAAAAATATAAAGATTTTATTATTAATTATTTTATTAATGCCTATTGGCGTTTATGCTCAAAGAGGTTGTTGTTCTCATCATGGAGGCGAAGCTGGTTGCTCTTCAGATGGAAGAAAGATATGTGCTGATGGTACTATAAGTCCAACATGTACTTGTACACCAGAAAAGGTTGATGTTTATGGTTGTACGGATTCAAGTGCAAGTAATTATAATCCGAATGCAACAATAAATAATGGAACGTGTGTATATGATATTCTTGGTTGTATGGATAAGGAAGCTAAAAACTATAATGAAAATGCAACAAAAGATGATAACTCTTGTGAATACTATATTTTGGGTTGTACAGATAGTAACTCAAAGAATTATAACAAAGATGCTGATAAAGATGATGGCTCTTGCAAATATGATATAAAAGGATGTATGGATAGTTCAGCAGAAAATTATAACAAAAATGCCACAGTAGACGATGGGTCATGTAGTTATCCTTCAGAAACTGAAACTTCAAACGGAGAAATAATCGGAGGTCTTTTAACCGTTGGACTTGCAGTTGGTGGCTATAAACTAATAAAGAAGTCTAAAAAGAAATAAAAAATATAAAAACAGAAAAATAAAATGTTTATTTGTGGTAAGGGGGTAAATAATGATTATTGCATATAACGACAAAAAAGAAAGAGTTCACATCGATAATGCCATTCGTGGTAATGAATACTTTTGTCCAACTTGTGGGGATAAGTTATGTATTAAAAGGGGAAATATAAAATGCCATCATTATTCACATTTATCGGTATCAACTTGTGATGGATGGCATTATGATATGTCTGAATGGCATAATTCTTGGCAAAATCAATTTCCAGTAGAAAATCAAGAAGTTGTGTTTGAATTAGATGGAAAAAAACATAGAGCAGACGTTTTTATTAACAACACTGTCATTGAATTTCAACACAGTAAAATAAGTAATGCAGAGTTTAATGAACGAAATAATTTTTATAATTCATTAGGTTATAAGGTGATTTGGATATTTGACGCTATAGAGGATTTTATTAATAACAATATTCATATTTGTTTTGAAAAAAATAATTTTTTATGGACAAAACCACTTATTCAATTTGATAGTTACAATTATGATATGGTTGATGTTTATTTACAAGAATATAACAATGTGTGGATATCTATTTCAAACTATAAAGAAATTAGTATTTGGAATGATGATTTGATTGATTATGCTTTGCTTCATCATATTGATTCATTACATGATGTCTTTCCACAATCAATTTGTTTAAATGGTAATAAAGACTTTTTTGATTATGAGTTCATTGATAAATTTGTACAAGTTAAATTTTTACATGATGGAAGTTTTGACAATACTTTAGATATGACTAAACGAGACTTTACAATTGATGATATTTCGGATGAAATACTAGCAAGTGGTTATGAAACACATTTTACATGGTGTCCAAAACAAAATCATTTTGCGAATCCGTCGAGTGAATGCCATAATTGTTTATATTTAATAGAGAATGAAGTTAGATGTAATTTTAGATTTAGAGATATATTAGCAAAAGGTTTCAAAAAAATAATTAATATTGAATATTCCAATACTGGAAAAGTTGAGTATGTTACAGTTTCTAAAAATAAAAAAAGATATAGAATTAAGTATGATAAATTACCTGAAAATATTTTCACAATTAAGGAAGCTTTTGAAGATAAAAAAAATACAAATATTATGATTGTTAAAAATATTAAAACTGGATGGAAGGTAATGATAAGTAAATATGATTATATGCTTTTAATGAAAACTAATCAATGTTTTGGAAAAGTACAAGGACCTAATTCTTGGAGTACTAGTTATTCTAAGGAAAAACATAAAATATATGGATTTTATGATAAACAGTGGGAACTTATTTGGAGAAAATAATATTTAATAATTATTGTTAAAATCAATATAGAAATGTGCATAATCATATCTTTATAATTTTTTAGAATTATTAATGGTTTCTTCTTTAGTATTTTAATTTATTAATAATCTTCTAAGTGATTTAGTTAAGTCATAACAGATTAAACAATATAATTCTTTAGTACTTAATGATAAATTAGGATTATTTAAAACATCTTTTCTTACTAAAGTACAGTAAAAAAGAGTAAAAGTAATTAAAATAATGTAAAATATAAAAAAATAGTGAAAATATGATATAATGATGATAGAAAGGATGGTATTGATATGGCAAAATATGAAATGAATAATTATTTTAATGATATCGATAAAAAAGGTTTAAGCAAAACATGGCATTCAATACTGTCTAAAACATTAAATAAAACATTTGAATCAGATATATTTGTAGTAGATAATTTTGGGGAATTATATGAAATTGGGCTTGAACATGTAAATAAGACCAATAAAAAAGAAATGGGAAAATATTATACTCCAAAAGATGTATCAGTTTTAATGTCTAAATGGATGATAAATTTAAAAGGCGAAAAAATATGTGATGTTGGTTGTGGCTGTGGTAATCTAATATTGTCATATTTAGAGTGCATTGGAATAGATGAAACGATAAAGCTGATAAATAATGGCTATTTATATTTATATGATTTGGATGAAATAGCACTAAATATATGTAAATATTCAATTGCTATAAAGTATGGGAAAAAGTTATTAGGTAAGATAAAGGCAAAGCATTGTGATTTTTTAGATAAAGATATTAAGTTGCCAAAGAATAGTAAAGTAATATCTAACCCTCCATATTTTAAAATAAAAGAATATGGTGAGAATTGGACAATAACAAAAGTTATAAATGATTCTAAGGAATTATATTCAGCATTTATAGAAAAAATTATTACTCAAAGTGTGGGTTCAGTTATTATTACACCATATAGTTTTTTAGGTAGTGATAAATTTTATTCGCTAAGGCAAATAATGAATAATTATAATGGATTTATAGTTTCATTTGATAATGTACCAGGTAATATTTTTAATGGACGAAAACATGGAATATTTAATACTAATACTGGTAATTCAGTTAGAGCGGCAATTACGGTTGTTGAAAATGCTGAAAATATTAAAGGATTTAGAATTAGTCCATTAATAAGGTTTAAAACTGAAGAACGAAATAAAATGCTAAATAATGATTTCCTATTGAAGTTAATAAATGATAGATATCAAGTTGTTAATTCTCATACAAAATCATTTTATAAATGTCATAAAGATTTATTGAAGATATTAGATTGCTGGGAAACAAATTCAGATGATAAACTTGGAAATATTATTAATCATAATATTGGAGAAAAAATATATTTGCCTACAACTTGTCGATACTTTACTGTAGGATCAAAGAAAAACTTAAAACGTGATGGCAAAAGAGTCATATGTGTTAAGGATAAAGAAAAATATAATTATGTATATTGTATGCTTAATTCTACATTCGCTTATTGGTACTGGAGATTATATGATGGTGGAATTAACTGTCCATTGACTATCGTTAATAGTATTCCAATATTTTATAACAAATTGACTGATCAACAAAAAAATGAAATTAATAGCATAGCAAACGAAATGCAAAAGTGCGAAAAAAAATATCTAGTGTATAAAATGAATGCTGGTAAAAGTCAGGAAAATATTAAGTTTCCGATTAAATATAGAAATAGAATAAATGAAATATTCTTTGATGCATTAGGAATTAATGAGTCTACTGATATTTTTGATAAAATACATAGTAGCTCTCTATTTAGTAATAAGGAGTTTGATGATAATGAATAATGAAACTTTAATCGAATTTTTAGGGGATGTGTATTTAAAAGATAATAAAACTGTACTAACTGATGAAGAAGTTAAACAAATTGAAAAATTTTATAAAGACAACTACAAAAATGTTGAAACATTTGATGAATTCTTAAAAATAAATCCAACAATAACCAGAAAAATAAAAAAAGTAAAAGGTGTTTATGCTGAAATCGAACGACAATTTAATTCAAGAAGTGCATTACAACCAGGAACAATTATAGAATGTGTGTTGGCACAAACAATTGCTAACATGTATAATTTATCTTGCTTCGTTGATTCTTTTCACAGTTATATAAGAGAATTGCCAGCAAATGTTTTGCCATATTTAAGAGCAGAAGAAAATACATTGTTGTGTAGATACATTTATTATGATCCAAATAATTATGAGAATTTTTTAATTCAATATGGGAATCCCACATCATATGATGCTGATTTGTTTTTAAATAATCACATTGTTAAATTGGAATTTAAGGATAGACTTGCTCGCGCAGGCGAGAGGGATATAAAACAATATGATGAAAATGGAAAATTGCTAATGGATAATGATTTCCTTAGAGATAATTCAGAATATATTCCTTTAATTAACCAATTTAACGAAGAAACAGATATCTTTTCAAGATATAATCCAGAATGTGCTAATGTTAATTATAATGATTTTGATGAAAAAACAAAAAGAGAGATTCTAAGAAGTTATTTTACAAGCCTTGGTATTGACACTCTTGTAACCTTAGATAAAGATAATGAGCTATTAGCAATTACAATAGATTGTGTTGATGGAACAGATAACTTTGATATTATTTCAACTGATGGTTCTGAGATTAGACCAGCAGGAAAGAATCCTGGTAAAGTTTTTACACCAATATTTTTGAATAATTCAATAATTAATATAGGTGGAGATATTTCTAATAATAAAGCATCAGTTCCTATTGAAAATATGCAAAACAGAATTGGAAGAGGAACTGGCGGAGATGTTACAGGTAAAAAAATAAATAATCTTTTATTTGTAACAATAGAAAAAATTAATCAAGAAGATGATAGATATCTTTTTAGTTTAGAAGATGTTAAACAATTAAAACCTACAATAGCGATTCATGTAAAAATAATTGCTGATAAAAGTGAGTTAAAAGAATACTATAGTGAAATATTAGATCAGAATTAAAAAATGTGTTTTTCGAGGTGTAATTAATGAAAAAAAAGATTAGTGATGAATGGATTAATGATACTGCTTTACTTTTCTATCAAATTTTTTCAGTTGACTATGAAGATGTAAACTTTAATGCAAAACTTATGGCTGGTGGCGGTGGGAACTCAACTTTATGCTCAACCTGGACACAATTGAGTGATGATTTTTTAAATTATAGAATAAGTAAAAAAGCATATAAATTACTTCTTAATTTAATATCAGAAGAAGATAAAAAAAGTATAATTAAAACAGAAAAAGATATTACGATTCCTAAGAAAATTATATATGTTAAGTATCGTGGTTTATTCTTTAATAATGCGAAAGGTGTCGTGAACAGAAAAAATAGTGGCAAGTATTTTCATTTTGATCATAATCCATCAAATAAAAAAGTTTTATCATTGTTAAAAAGCAAAGTAAAAGAGAAAAAAGATAATCCAGATTTTTTAAATGAATTAACAGATTACGTTAAGAATATTCAAACTGTTGATCTCATTACAGTAGAGGAAGACGAAATTAGGACATGTGCTGATTTGAAATTAAAAGACAATAAAATGGATGCATTAGAACGTGATAAACTTATAAATACTGAGTTTTACAATTTGCATATAGTATAAAAATAAGAGCCAAAATATTAAAATGGCTCTTTTGTTTTACAATTATAATAATCTGCTACTTATGTATTTGTTAATCATTAGTGTTTAGCAGTAAAGATATTTTAGTGGTAATAATACAAACATTATTATTTTTAATATAAGTTTTGTCTTTAATACCAATTACTGATTCAGCGTTGCAATTTTCTTTTATTTGCTTAGCAATTAAATTATTAAGATAAGTAGGAACGATCATCTTTCCTTCATCATCGTCTATGTTGATATTTAAAATAGAACATTCATCTTCAATTTTATCAATACAATTAAACTTGCCAACTAAAACTACATTATTTATGTTCATTTTTCTCCTCTTTTAAATTGTCCTATTTATCACTTGTTATTCAATAAAATTCAAGTCATCTAAATAAAAAGCGTTTTTGATGAAAACTTGATTATTTGATATAATTTAATCGAGGTGGAAACATGAACGTTGATAAGTTAATAGGTTATATTAAATACAGAAATGAGAAACATATTTTTACAATAGAAAACTACGAATTACAATTAATTCCTTGCAATCCTGAAAGATTAATTACATACCAAGTAAGTACAATTTTTGATCCTATAACTTCTAAAAATGATAAGGGATTTATAAGTGATGTTATTTTAAAAGGCCAATGTTTAAATGGAAAGAATATCTCAATATGTATACAGGATTCTCCATGGATTAATAATGGTGTATTTAAATATAAAGTGAATTGGCTTTATGTTTTTAATGGCGAAAAATGTATTGAAGATATTAGTGGATTAAACTTTTTAAGTCAAGAGATCAATTACTTTTATGACACAAAGCAATATATTAATGATGATTTTGAATTAGAAAATGGGTGTTTTAAAAATTATACAGTAAACATTAATTCAAAAGAAAGGACTTTTTTAGGATCATTTAATTATAATAAGAACACAATTAAAGTATTTGGTGATATGGCATGGAAAAAGAATTATGATGTATCTAATAATCTTGAAATTTGGTCAAAAATATCTCTTGAATTTGAGAATAGAATAACAAACATTGAGGAACTATATAAAATCATCCTTCTTCAAAAACTTGTGATGGATGTTTTAACTTATAGAACTAATAATGGCTTTGACTCTATTGAAGTGTATACTTATAATAAGAAAAATAAGAAAGAAATAATTGGTAATTACTATATTAGCGATCAGTATGTAAAAGAATCAAATTATAAAAATGTACAACACTTAATAAGATATGAAAACATCTCTAACATTGGAATATTATATGAATTATTAAATGAAGGTAAAATTTATACAAGCCATATTTGTGGATCATATATATTATCTAAAGTTTATAATCCTCCAAGAATGTTAGGAATATTAATAGCCTTTGAAAGAATAATAAATTGGAAATATGATAAGAAAAAATTTAGAAATGATGACTACGTTGAGCTTTTGAATAGAATAAAAGAAATGGCTTATAATAAAAAAACAAAATTATGTGATGGATTATCGAAAAATAAAATCAAATTTAATAATACTGTTGAGTCAGCGCTGAAACCTCAAATCCCATTTTCAACCTATATACTAAATGTAATCGATGATTATCCAATTTCGCTCTCTGCTATTAAAACAATATATGGAACAGACATTACTAAAAATTTACTTACTGATATATCCGAAAGAATTAATAAATTAAGAAATGACATGGCTCATGGAAATATGGATATTGAATTTAACGAGGTTAATACAAAAGACTTAAAATTCATGGAAATATTATTTTATATTTTAATTTTGAGTGAGTTAGACTTATCAGATGATGAGATTATTAATAAAATTGCCTGGTTATTTAATATTAGACCGTTTATTCAAGTAAAAAACAATTAGTAATAAGTAATTTATAAAAAAGTTTAGGTACCAACACACTAACAAAAACCAATTTATTAAGGTTATTACAAAAATATAATGGCTCTAAAAGACTGCTTTTAAAAGGATTTAACACATATAACAATTTTCTGGGCGAGCCTCCTGAAGAGAACTAAAACTTTCATTTTTGTTTATATTAAGGGACTTTAGAAATATTAAGTAATTTTTGATATACCTTTAGGTATTATTATAAAATCTTTATGTTTAACATTATACGTGATATAATTAATATAATGTAAGTTTGCGAGAAAAACATTGTATTTAATGAGGTGAAATAGTTTATGAAAGTTAATTTTAAAAAAATTGGAGTTGAAGTCGAGGCTGATGCAGAAAACCTTATTGAAAAGGGCATAAATGCACATGAAAATGATTGGAAAGAAAAATTAGAATCTAAAACTAAAAACAAAAAAGAAATAATAGAGTTAAAACATAAAAACAAAATGGAAGAGAAATATTTTGAAAATAATGGTAAATCATTAATAAGTAAAGAAGAAAAAAGTAAAAAAGTAGTTAGAATTATTAGTTTTATTTTATTCTTTATATATGGAATATTTTGCATCGAGGGTTTTAATGATTCACATATAATATCCACTATAATAACTATATTTCAAATGATATTAGTTATTATTTCAATACTTTCTTCATTAGATATAATTAGTTTATTTAAAAAAGATTATAAAGTTTGTTTATTAATAAGTTTAATGTTAATAATTCCTTGGTTGGCATTTGCTATATAATTTATTAGATAGGAGTAATATCCTATTTTTTTTATGTGATACTATAAAATAATTACAAAAAATTTAAATTAAATAAAACTCACTATAAAAAATAATTGATTTTTGTTATAATACTATTATAG
>CAKPAV010000030.1 GCA_934133115.1 uncultured Bacilli bacterium | reverse complement strand
CTATAATCCAATTGTTGAAGAACAAATGGAAGAAGTAATTAAACCATTACTAAGTAAAATCGATATATTAAAAAATATCATGGCGAATAATGATGTTACTTTTACTTTAGAAATTGTCCCTCATATTTATGTTAATGATATCGCACCAGCTTTAGCACCATCACTTGATGTCATTGATTTTTGTCATGAAACACGAACAAATATCGATATTGATTTATATATTTATGAAAACGAAGATGACTAATTCGACATTAAAACCACGAATTTTGTCGAATTTATAAGACTTTTAGCAAATTTATGGCATTAAAAAAAATAATTTATAGCAATTAAAATTTTACTATTTTATAATTATTAACTGAAAAGGGAGGGCAATGGAATATGGAGAAAATTAAAATTTTCGTTGCAGATGATAATCAACAATATGTCGATTACTTAATATCGATAATAGCTAAGCAACCCAATATGTGTTTAGTTGACACCGCAAATAATGGAGAAGAAGCGATTCATAAAATGCGTAACGCTGGTGTTATTGATATTTTAATTATGGATATGGTTATGCCGCAATTAGATGGATACGCCTTATTAAAGCAATTAAAAGAAGGAATTTATGGTGTTACTATTAAACATACTATTTGTATGTCGGCATTAGTAAATGAGAAAGTTCTTAATTTAATATCGACTTATGGAGGAGATATGTTTGTCATCAAGCCATTCAAGGATTCAGTAATGTTAGATGCTATTCAAACTATTATTGATGGCGATTTTCAAAAGCAAAACGCTTTGCCAGCTTCAAATGGAGAAGATGATATATCAATCGAAAAACGTTTATCTGATTTATTACATGAAATAGGAGTACCAGCGCATATTAAAGGTTATAATTTCTTAAGAACTGGTATCTTATTAACATTTGCTAACCAAGATGAATATGTTGGTCAAATTACAAAATCTTTATATCCAGAAATCGCTAAAAAATATAAATCAACTTCAAGTCGTGTTGAAAGAGCGATAAGACACGCTATTGAAGTAGCGTGGAATCGCGGAAATATTGATTTAATTGATGAAATATTTGGTTATTCCATTAGCGCAGAAAAAGCAAAACCAACTAATTCAGAATTTATCGTGATGATAGCGGATTATTTAGCTGTAATAAAGAAAAATGCAATTATGATGCATTAATCAACCATAAAACTATAACAAGCCCGATAACAAGGGCTTTTTTTATATTTTAATTATCTTAAATATTTGTTATACTAGTAGTAGGTGAATATTATGATTAATATCGGCGTAGTTGAAGATAGTCAAGTTGATCAAGAAAAACTAAGTAAAGTAATTGCAACATACTTTAATAAAAATTTAATCGATTATTCTTTAAAAGTATTTAATTCTGCGAATAGTTTTTTATCTAGTAATGATATTTTTGATTTGCTATTTTTTGATATATTCTTAGGTGGCTCATTAACCGGTATGGATATCGCCCGTAAAGCAAGAGAAAGATTAGGTAATAATTTAGTCATTGTCTTTATTACTTCATCCATGGCTTACGCTATCGAAGGATATAGCGTTGATGCTTCCGCCTATATCATTAAACCAATAACAGAAGAAGAATTTAACTTAAAAATGCCGCGCATCATTGATAAGATTAATAGTAAAATTAGTGACTTTATCATTTTAACTACCACGGAGGAAAAAGTATCAGTAAATATTAGCGATATTGATTATATCGAAGTTTATGGTCATTATTTAACATATTGTGTTAACAATAAAAAATATATTGTCCGTCAAACTTTAAGCGATGCTGAGAATAAACTTAGCAAGTTTGGCTTTTTCCGTATTAATAAATTTAATATTGTTAATATGCGTAAAATTTCCAAATTACTTGGAGATGATGTTTATATTAAAGATACCGTTTTAAAAGTAGCACGTTCAAGAAAACAAGAATTTAAAAAAGAGTTGGTAAAAAATTATGTTTAGTGATATCACATTTTTAGATGTCTTTGAAGAACTAAGATTTATTATTGAATTATTACTAGGTGAATTAGTATTAGTTCTTCCTTGCTCACAAAAAAGAGAAAATTTCCTCAAAAGAATTATACCATCATCGATTATTATGCTTATTTTGTCACAAGGATATGTCTTTTTAGTGAAGTTTTTAACACATATTGGATTATCTCAACCATTCATGTATATTATTGTTATTGCATGGTATTGCTTTTTAGTACTTATGTCTTGCTTATATTTAACATTTAATTTTAAGTTTAATTTTGAGCAAAGTTTATTATATGCCTCAGCAGGTTATGCTTTACAACATATTGAATATGCGCTTATTAATGAATTCATAGCTTTAACTTTGATTCCTAAGATATGTGCGAATGTCGCTATATACTTTTTAATATGTGTTTCATCTTATTTAATAATTTTAGTTCCTACTTACTTCTTTATTTCGCGTAAATTTAAAAATATTGGTAATGTCTATGCTCCAGAAAGAAGAAGTACAACTATTTTATATACTTTAATGTTAATTCTTACTTTATTTTTGTCCTTTGCTGGACAAGATATATATCGTCGTCCCGGAGTAGAAAATCCTGATTATCTTGGTTTATTAATTGAACTTTCTATTAGTGCTCTTATCCTTTTTTCTGTTTTCTTATTACTTTATGAAAATAAAAGAAAAAATGAAAAAGAAATAATCAATCAATTACTCCATGAAAATAATAAACAATTTTTACTAAAAAAGGATTCTATTGATTTAATTAACCGCAAATGCCATGACCTAAAACATCAAATTGAAGACTTAAAAACCATGCAAGTGGAAGATCGTAATGAAGTATTAAATAAATTACAAAAAGAAATAATGATTTATGATATTAACATCCATACTAATAATGAAGTGTTAGATATCATTTTAATGGAAAAAGAACTATATTGCTTAAATAACAATATTAAATTGTCTTATTTAGGCGATGCAAGTAAATTAAACACTATTGATACAAGTGATATATACACTTTATTTGGAAACGCTCTTGATAATGCAATCGAGGCAAGTGAGAAGTTAGAAGTATCACAAAGAATCATTAGTGTAAATATTGATAATTATCTGGGTAATATCTTAATTAATATTACCAATTATTTTGATGGAACATTAGAAAAGAAAGATGGAACTATATTAACTAGAAAAGAAAAAAATGGTTATCATGGCTATGGACTTTCTTCCATTAAATCAATTGTTAAGAAATATAAAGGAATGATTTCCATAAGTAGTGAAAATAACATTTTTAACTTAAAAATAATGATTCCAACCGCTTACAATGAATAAATTGTGTCTCTTGTGACAAAAAAACGTCCTTTTATGCCAAATGTTTGCAAGCGTTTTCATTCGCTTTTAAAATGCATTTGTAAATTCATTTTTCAATAGGAGGATTTAATAAAATGAAAAAGAAATTTCTATTAGGCGCAATGCTTTCTCTTGCATCTCTTGGTGCATTAACCGGCTGTTCCGAGGCTTCAGAAGCTAAATTAGCAAACATTTATATTGCTAAGTATACTATTAGCCAAACTAACACTTACAAAGACCAAAATGGTCAAGAAGTAACAGAAACTACCATTCAACAATATTATGAGCAACTTCAATTATTTGATAATGGCAACTATTCTCTAACACAAATCAATCCAAGTGATATGACTAACTATATCTATTTAATAGAAGGTACTTATACACTTGGTAAAAGAAATGCTAAATTTGATGGTTATACCGAAATCGTCTTAAATGATGCTACTCATGTACAAGTTAATAATGATATTTATAATGGTATGTTCTCATTATCAATTGATAGCGACACATCAACATTCCCTCATGAATTAGCAGGTGGTGCTATGATTAATTCCAAAGAAGAATTCTTAAATACTTATGGTAAACCTGGTAATCGTTATATTTATAACGTTGATAATGTTACTGATACCAAAGCTGAAAATAGAATGTGCATTGAAGCTGACGTTAAAGTAGTTGAATAATATTAACTAGGTGATTAATGCATTTAATCACCTTTCATTTTAATTTTTGAAAGGAGAAATTATTTATTATGAGTAAAAAGAAATTCCCACTTTGGGCAAAAATAACATCAATCTCTGTTTCAACAATTTTAGCAGTTGGTATGGGTGCTGGAACAAGTATTGCTTATCGTTATGAAGGTTTATTGAATACATTTTTTTCTAAGAGTGACTATGTAGCTAGTGAAGCCGAAAAAGCATGTGCTCAAGAAGTTGTTAAGGAAGGTAGCGTTCTTCTTCAAAATAAAGATAACGCCTTACCGTTAAAAACAGAAAAGAAACTAGCTATATTTGGTCAAAACTCTGTCGACTTTGTTTATGGTGGATCTGGTAGCGGCGCTGTTGATGTATCAACCGCTCCAACACTAAAAACCGCTTTAGAAAAAGAAGGATTTGTCGTTGATCAAAACTTATGGGACTTTTATAGCACTGGTAAAGGAAAATCATACCGCAAAACTTATCCTGATGAAACAGGAAGAGGTGCTTTTAGTGTTAATGAAGTACCTGTTAGTGTAATTAATGGTGACTCTAACGCTTTAAAAACTATTAAAGATGATGAAGTAGCAATTGTCACAATTGGAAGAAGCGGAGGAGAATCATCAGATTTACCTCTTAACACTCTTTCAACTGGTTATCGTTATTTACAAGTTGATGATAATGAAAGAGATACAATCAAACTAGCATGCGCTAATTTTGATAAAGTTATATTAATTGTTAATACAAATAATCCAATTGAATTAGGATTTTTAGAAGATGTAGCTTATCAAAATGTTAAATCTGTTTTATGGTGTGGCGGCGTTGGTCAAGAAGGATTATATGGCCTAGCTAGTGTAATTGCTGGAACTAGTAATCCATCTGGTAAATTAGTTGATACATTTGCTTATGATTCAACTTCAGCACCTTCATTTAGCAATATGGGTGATTTTAGTATAGCTAATGCCGATAAGAATACTCAAAGAGCAAGTAAATACTTAGTATATGGCGAAGGAATATACGTTGGTTATCGCTATTATGAAACTCGCTATGAAGATGTTTTATTAAATCAAGGTAATGCTGGATCATTTAATTATGATTCCGAAGTTCAATACCCATTTGGATTTGGCTTATCTTATACAACTTTTGAATATTCTAACTTTAAAGTTAGTGAAACAAGTGATGGAAATAGTTTTGAAATAACTGTTGATGTAACTAATACTGGAGATATGGATGGAAAAGATGTAATAGAAGTATATGCTCATAAACCATATAACGGTAAAATTGAAACATCCGCGATTGAATTAGTTGGTGTTACTAAGACAGATATTATTAAAAGTGGAGAAACAGTTAGTAATGTTGAAGTAAAAGTTGATAAAAAGCAATTAACATCTTATGACTATAAAGATGCAAAAACTTATGTTTTAGATGCTGGTGATTATTATTTTAGCATCGGTAATGGATCGCATGAAGCACTTAATAATATTCATGCTTTACTTAATACACCTAGTGTTAGTGGTAATGCTAGCTTAGCTAAATTAGCATTTACACAAGCTACACTTGATAAAGAAACATTTGCTAAATCTGATGTTACTGATTACACAATAACTAATCAATTTGAAGATGCTGATATTAATAAATATGATAGTAGCTTTAAATATTTAAGTAGAAGTAACTGGGTTTCTACTTTGGCAAGTTCATCTAATTATCAAAACAAATCTTGGACTGCCCCAAGTCAATTAATTGAAGATTTAAAATGGAATAGAAGTGATGCCGTTATTAATGACACTTCTTTAGAAAAAGTAACATTTAATTCAACAAGTACAAGTTATACTATTAAAGATTTAATTGGCGTTGATTATAACGACTCTAAATGGGATGATTTAGTTAATCAACTTACCTGGAATCAAGCTTCTAAATTAGTAAGAATTGGCGGTTATTCCACCATGGCAATTGATTCTATTGGCTTACCTTCAACTCAAGATAAAGATGGTCCATCAGGAATATCTGGTACTTTAGTTGGTGGTACTTCATGTATGGCATGGCCAGCAGAAGTAGTAATGTCTTCAACTTGGAATAAAGATTTAATTGAAGAAGTCGGTATCCATATTGGGGAAGACTCAATCGCCGCAAATGTCGCTGGATGGTACGCTCCAGGTATTGATATTCATCGTTCTCCTTATAGCGGACGTAATTTTGAATATTTCTCTGAAGATGGCTACTTATCAGGTATTATTGCTGCTAGTGAAATGAAAGGCGTTCGCTCAATGGGTGTTATTGCTTATATGAAACACTTTGCCTTAAATGATCAAGAAACTAATCGTTATGGCGGAGCATATTTTGCTAATGAACAAGAAATTCGTGAAATTTGTTTAAAAGGATTTGAATATGCCACTATCGAAGGTAATTCAGTCGCTGTAATGGTTGCTATGAATCGTATTGGTGCTACTTGGGCTGGTGCTCATAAAGGCTTAATGACAAATGTCTTAAGAAACGAATGGGGATTTAAAGGTATGGCTATCACAGACCAAGCATCCGTAACAGCTATGTATTATCAAGATATGATATCTGGATTATATGGTGGAACCGATATTTGGTTAAACTCAAATGCTCAATTATGGCCATTATCTACTGTAAATGAAACTGTTGGAGGATTAACTAATAGCTCCGCTAACTATAAAGAAAATAATACAGTAAATCATTATATCCATAATGCTGCTAAAAATATTATTTATGCCGTTACAAATTCGAATGCCGTACAAGAATATTCTTCCAGTATTAAAGGAAACTCGCATATATTTAATTGGCAAGCCCTATTATGGAGCGTTGATGCTATTATTTGGTTAGGCGCAATCGCAGGTATTGCCTTACCAATTATCCAATTAGTTAAAGAAAAGAAAGAAGAAAAATAATAATTATCTTAGGAACTATTAGTAGCGATAGTTCCTTTTCTTTTGTTTAAATATCATTTCAATATTTGCTATAATATTATTGATAGGAGATGGTTTCATGAGTAAGATAATTATGCATATTGACTTAAATTGCTTTTTTGCCACTGCTGAAACTATCACACACCCAGAGTATGAAGGGAAACCCTTAATCGTTGCTGGAAATGGAAGAAGAGGCATTGTTTCTACTGCTAATTATGAAGCAAGAGCGTTTGGTATTCATAGCGCTATGCCAACTTATCAAGCTAAAGAATTATGCCCTAATGTAATAATTACTCCGTGCCATTTTGAATTATATGAACGTTTATCAAAAGAATTCTTTGATTATGTGCGTCATTATTCTCCCATTGTCCAAGTGGCATCAATTGATGAATGCTTTGTTGATATGACTGAGCCATTAAAAAATCAAAAAAATCCTTATCAATACTTAAAAGATTTACAAAAAGGATTATATGAAAAAACCAAATTAAAATGTTCTATTGGTATTGCACCCACAAAGTTTTTAGCTAAAATGGCATCAGACATGAAAAAACCGATGGGAATTACAATTATTAGACGTAAAGATGTAAAAAAAATGATTTATTCTTTACCAATTGAAAGTATGTTTGGAATAGGTAAAAAAACAGCTCCGAGACTAAGAGATATTGGCGTGGATACAATCGGCTCATTAAAAATAGTTGATCAAGAGAAATTAAAAAAGCAATTAGGTAAATTTTATTATACTTGTATGGAATGGATTGATGGCTATGGTTCTGATGTTGTTGAAACTGAAGTTGCCGATCCTAAATCAATTGGAACCTCACGTACATTTGATCATGACACTACTGATTACGAAGAAATAAAGTCGATGATTAAATATTTATCAAAAGATGTAAGCGAAAGAGCGCAAGAGGAAAATAAATTAGGTAATACTATTCAAATAACCATTAAAACTATTGATTTCCGTTTACATACTAAGTGTATGACATTTCGTGAACCTTTTAATGATTATGAAACAATTTTAGAAAAAGCCTTGCTTGTTTATGATAAACTTAATAATCAAGAGCCCATTCGTTTAGTAGGAGTAACATTACAAAACCTTATTTCTAAAAATGAAATTAAGTTACAAATGAGCTTATTTAACTATCAAATTCATGAAGAAGAGTCTAAAACTAAGCTTTTAATTAATGATTTGAATCGTAAACTAAAAAAAGACGTTTTTAAACGTGCAAGTGAAGCAAAAAAGCCAAATAGTAATTAATTAGTAGATAATTAGTAGATAGGGAGTTAATTTATGGACATTCAAGAAGCAATTAACTTATATATTGAATATCTTATCGTCGAAAAAGGATTATCCGAAAATACGATAAGTGCTTATAAAGATGATTTAAATTTCTTTGTCGGGGCAATTGATAATTTAGAAGAAACTGATGACTTAGCCCCTGAACTTTTTTCTCGCTTTGTTCGTTATGAAGCCTTGCATCAAATATCCCCTCGAACTATTGTAAGAAGAGTATCTGTTATTCGAAATTTTTATAAATTCCTGCAAAGAGAAAATTATTATCGTTTACAAATTCCCAAAGTGGATTTGCCTAAACAACATGCTTTATTACCAACTTATTTAACAATGGAAGAAGTTGAAGCATTATTAGAACAACCCGATTTATCTAAAAGAGATGGCTTAAGAGATAAAGCTATGCTTGAAGTAATGTATGCTTCTGGATTACGTGTTTCCGAATTATTAAATTTAAAGTTTTCTAATGTAAATATTTCTAAGGGCATTATAACTGTTATGGGTAAAGGCTCAAAAGAAAGAAGAGTACCCATTGGCGAATTTGCTTTAGAATATTTATGTGCCTATTTAGATGAAGTGCGTTATGAAGACAAAAAAATTAAAAGTAATTATATTTTCTTATCTAAATACGGAAAGCCTTTATCCCGTCAATACTTTTTTAAAATGATAAGAAAATATGCTGATATGGCTAATATCAATAAAGAAATATCTCCCCATACATTGCGCCATTCATTTGCTACACACTTATTAGAAAATGGCGCCCAATTAAGAGTAGTACAAGAAATGTTAGGCCATTCTGATATAGCTACAACCCAGATTTATACAACTATTACGCAAAACCGTATTTTAAGCGCCTATGATTTGTATAACAAAAAAAAGTAAGTTATAATAATTGATGTGAAAGGAAGATTTTTATATGAAATATAAACGTATATTTGTTATTGTAATGGATTCAGCCGGCATTGGAGCCATGAAGGACGCTGATAAGTTTGGCGATGCTGGCACTAATACATGGGTTCATACTTCTGAACGTTGTGGAGGACTTGATATTCCTACTATAAATGCTTTAGGAATTGGAGATTTAGGAAAAGTAGTGGGATCATCTATTGTATCTCATCCTCATGCCTATTCTTTGATTTTAAATGAAGCAAGTAACGGAAAAGATACTATGACTGGTCACTGGGAAATGATGGGAATATTAATAACTAAACCATTTAAAACATTTACTGATACAGGATTTCCAAAAGAATTAATTGATGAATTAGAGGAAAAAACTGGTCGTAAAATCATAGGTAATATTGCCGCAAGCGGAACCGAAATCATTAAACAACTTGGTGAAGAGCAAATGAAAACAGGCGCTTTAATTGTTTATACAAGCGCTGATAGTGTTCTTCAAATTGCGGCTCATGAAAATATCATTCCTTTAAGTGAATTATATAGGGACTGCGAAATAGCGCGTGACATATGTATGCGCCCAGAATATTTACTAGGTCGAATTATTGCACGTCCATATGTTGGCGATAATAAAGATAACTTCAAACGTACATCTAATCGTCATGACTATGCTTTATCTCCAACTGGAACAACCGCTATGAATATATTAAAAGATGCGGGATACGAAGTAAGTTGTGTCGGTAAAATCAATGACATCTTTAATGGAGCAGGTGTAACTCGCACCCAAAGAACTATATCTAATAACGATGGTATGGATAAAACAATCGAAGAAGCTAAGAAAGATTATAAGGGATTATGCTTTGTTAACTTAGTCGAATTTGATTCTGAATATGGGCACCGCCGTAACCCGATTGGATATGGTAAAGCAATTGAAGACTTTGATAAAAAATTAAAAGTTTTATTAAAAACTATTAATGATGATGACTTAGTAATGATTACTGCTGATCATGGTAATGACCCAACTCATACTGGTACAGATCATACAAGAGAACGTGTCCCATTATTATGTTATTCAAAATCAATTGTTGATGGAAAACTCTTAAATGAACGTAATACATTCGCTGATATTGGCGCAACAATACTAGAAAACTTTGGACTTAAAAAAGCAAGTAATATGATCGGTGAACCAATAGAAGAACTACTTAAGTAAAAGAAAACGCCTTAGAGTGAATCTAAGGCATTTTTAATTTCTTTAAACGTTTTATCTATATAAATGAATTTGTTAGCTCTAGATAGCTTATAAACCATTCTAGAAGTAGTTTCACGCGGTAATGACAATTCTTTTGCAAAGCTTGTCATCGAATGAATTTGATAATAACCATTATTTTCTTTAAATTTCATCTTTAAGAAACTTAATATACGTTTTTCAACATTTTGAATAGATACTACTTGCAGATGTTTAGATAATTCAAGTGATTTATTAGCAATAAGGGTAAGATACATGGTTAAGAATGTTTTGTTATTTGATAATAAATATAATAAATTATCTTTATTTATTCGATATAGTGCCACATCACTATAGCTAGTAACATTGCCTAAATAATGGTTAGAAAAAGCAAAAATTAAATTATTACCAAAAATATTCGGTGCTTTCATATAGTTAAAAGTTTCTTCATTACCATCCAAATCACTTTTAGTCATAATAATCTCGCCTTTTATTAATATATCAATATTACTACAAGTATCACCTTCAAAATATAAAACATCTGATTTATGAAATTCTAAATACTTCACATATTTAAATTCATCTTTATTAAGTACGGCAACTAAGTCTAAAGAAGTTAACATATTTGGCTCCTAACTGTGATAATTATCACAAAACACATTTATATTATAGCATATAATTAAC
>CAKPAV010000029.1 GCA_934133115.1 uncultured Bacilli bacterium | reverse complement strand
GAGGGGTACTATGGAAGAAGTTATAAAAATTAAAGGTGGAAAGAAGTTATCTGGTGTAGTAAATATTTCAGGAAGTAAAAACAATTGTGTTTCTTTAATTCCTGCTGCTTTATTATCTAAAGGATTAGTGGTAATTCATAATATACCGCCAATAAGCGATGTATATCGTTTGGTGGATATTTTAGAACAATGTGGTGTTTGTATTACTTATACTGATAATACACTTATAATCGATTCAAGTAATTTGGTTTATAAAGATTTAATAATGCGAGAAATGGGGAAGTTAAGAGCATCGTATTATTTCTATTCGGTATTTTTAGGATTGTTTAAATATGTTAAGGCAAATACTATTGGTGGATGTAGATTAGGAGATCGACCAATTGATCTACATTTATATGCTTTTAAGCAATTGGGCGCTAATATAATCGAAGAAGATGGAACTTATATATTTGATGGTACAAATTTAAAACCAGGGCATATAATATTTGAAAAAAGTTCAGTTGGCGCAACAGTAAACGCTATTATATTAGCCACACAAATAAAAGGTAAAACAATTATTGAAAATGTGGCTATGGAACCAGAAATAACCGAGTTAATTAATTTCTTATGCGCGATGGGCGCTAAAATTAAAGGTAAAGGCACTAATACTTTAATAATTTATGGCGGACAAGAAATGCATGGAGTGGAATTTTATAACATTCCTGATCGTATCGAAGTAGGTACTTATGCTCTTATTGGTGCCTCTTTAGGGAATAATTTAAAAATCAAACCAGTAATTCCTGAACATATCCAAAGCTTATTAGAACTTTTCAATGTGCTTAATATTAATTATCAAATTAAGAATGACACTATGATTATAAGTGCTTCACCAATTAAACAAGGAGTAGTTATATTAACTTCCCCATTTCCGGGATTTCCAACAGATTTACAACAACCTTTAACTACGTTTTTAAGTATATCAAATGGAACATCGGTAATTATTGAAAGTATTTATCATAATCGTTTTGCGCACGTAAAAGAATTAAATAAAATGGGTGCGAATATTAATATTAATAATATGAATATTATTATTCATGGAGTGGATACACTTAATGGAACGATTGTAAGTGGAAAAGATCTTCGTGGTGCGGCATCACTTGTTTTAGCGGGACTTATGGCTAAAGGAGAAACGATCGTACGAGGTTTAGATTACATTAATCGCGGCTATGAAAATATGATTGTGAAACTTAAAAAAATTCACGCCAATGTGGAAATAGTTTCAATGGACTTGGAGGAGCAATAATGAAAAAAGCATATTTTGGTTTATTTATTTTATTACTACCGATTTTGGTATCTTGTAATAAACAAAAGAACTTTTTGGCGTTAGGTAATTTTAATGATGAAACAATAAGTAATTTAAAAACACTTTTAAAAATGGATGGTAATAATTATTTTGTAAGCGAAAATATGCAATCAGGAGAACTATTTAAAATAGTGGATTCAAATGCTTCTTATTATGAAAATGGTAAAAAACATCCATTCTATGTAGAAGCAACTAAAGCTAAATTAATACTAATTAATATAGGATTATATGATGTTATTCCTTCAATGGAAATTAATGAAAACGAAAATATCTTGAATTATGATGATAACCTTATAAATAAACAATTAGAAGTATTCTCGTATCATATGTATCATATTATTGAAGAAGTGCGTTCAATTAATAATAAGGCAGATATATTTGTATTATCCGCATATAATATTTTTAATTTTGAAAAACCAGAAGAAAAATTATTTAATAATATCGTTAAAGAAGTCAATGATTCAATTAACGATAGTGTTAAAGACTTTGATAACATAAAATATATTTCTTTAGTTGATATGAGAAATCAATTAAAAGAAGATGCATCTTTAACTCCTAATCTCCTTCTAGCGAATATAATAAGGAGTCATTACAATGAATGATGTAGAAATAAATAAACTTATTATTAATAGTTCTTGGCTTTTTGAAGCTATTATTAATCAATATCGTGGTTTGATGAATGATATAAAAAAGTGTTTAATGTTTTCTACATATAAATTATCACCATTATTTGGTAATTATACCAAAAACGTGCGATTATCTTTTACACTTATTTCTCAAGGTAAACAAAATTTTTCCAATATGTTAAAACGTAGTTCTTTTAATATGCAAATTACACAAAATATCTACAAAATGTATGTAAAAAGAGCAATTTATCAAGAAAAAATTGCTTTTGAGTATTTAAACAATTTAAAATATGACCGAAATATTGCTATGGACAATTTATTTAAAAATATTGTGGCAAAAATGTATAATTTACACTCTTTATTAATGGATTTAGAACATAAATTTTATTTGTTATGTGTGTAAGTATTCTCTATTAAACAAATGTAAATAATTAAAGTCGTAATAATAGGCCAGTTAACATAAATAAAACTAGGAATATTTGTAAAAAGAGTAATATTCATAAGTAGAGTCATTATTAATGGAACAATTAAACTGGCTAATAGAGCAATAAAAGCAATTACAAAAATTGTGGTTGTTGTTTTCTTATATTTCATCATTTTTTCTTTTTTGGTTATAAAAATGATGAAATAAATAAACCCAATAATGGCAATGATTCCACATATTACATATGGAGTAAAGAGGGTATAGAATTGTCTAATTCCTGCTTCAGTATATTCAACATCTTGTAAACCAAATATCACAAGTGATAGAAACAAAGGCATCCAAAAGACATTTACAAATATTTCTAATAAAACGGCGATGCTAGATGTGATTACTTTAAATAAATTCTTTTTCATTTTTAATTTCCTTTTCTTGAATTATTATATACTCCATAATAATGTAATACAATGTTTACAGTTGTTATTGACTTTGCTAAAATTAATGCGTTAGAGAGGCGTAAAACAATGAAATTTAAAAAAATATTATTATTACTCCCATTCTTATTAGTGGGATGCAAAGAAAACACATCAACATCGACAAGTGTACAAGAAACGATTTTATTAGAAAAACATTTTTCTAAAGCAAATGATGATAGCTTTGAAAACTTTTTTGCCAAAGGATGGAGTACCGCTAATTCGAAGTTTGGCACTAATAGCGTTATTCTTTTAGAAGATGCAAATCATAAATATGGTTCTGGCTATGTGCGTACACCAAAATTTGAAGAAACAAATGATATTAAAATCTCATTAACTATCCAAGTAACAGGATTTAATAACGCGACAAGTATTAATAATTTTCTTGATCAAACATTTAAATTTGGTGTTTTCTTGTTAAATGAGAATAACGAAGTTATTAATGATAGTGATTTAATATTTGAACATAAAATAACACAAAGTGATTGTGATAATAAATCTTTTTCTTCTTTGAATAGTTATACCACTAATCCTAGTGAAGCAAAAACTTTAGATTTTACTTATAGTTCCGATACTCCAATATCTAAAATTAGCGTTAATTATTTAAGTAAACCACATTATGTGGAGAATTCTAAAGATAATGGTATTAATTTAGAAATATTTTCTTTGATTGTTAAAAAATAACAATGAATTTTAGCGTAAATTAACAAAAAACCAAGAAAAAAATTTTTTCTATTGATTATAATCAATACTTTATGCTATATTGTTTTAGCAACTTTCTTTAGGCCGCAAAAAAATTTGGCTTAAGGCGGAAGGAGAACGAACTAATTATGAAAAAAGGTATTCACCCAGCTTATCACAAGTGCAAAGTTACTTGTGTCTCATGTGGAGCAACATTTGAAACAGGTTCTGTATTAGACGAAATTCGTGTTGATACATGTTCAAATTGCCATCCATTCTATACTGGAAAACAACGCTTTACTCAAGCAGATGGCCGCGTTGATCGTTTCATGAAGAGATACGGAATGAAAAAATAGTTTTCAAACGTGTATTAGACCGTTATCAACGCGATAACGGTTTTCTTTTTTTCTTAAATAAGGAGGATCCAAGTAATGAAAAAAAATTATTATATAACTACACCTATTTATTACCCTAGCGCTAATTTACATATTGGTCATGCTTATTGTACTACTTGTGTAGATGTTATTGCTCGTGTTAGAAGAATACAAGGTTATAACACTTACTTTTTAACTGGCGCTGATGAACATGGTGAAAAAATCGAAAAGAATGCTGCTTTAAAAGGAATGACTCCACAAGCATTCGTCGATGATATTGTTAAAGGTATCAAAGATTTATGGAAAGCTTTAGAAATCACTAATGATGATTTTATTCGTACAACTGAAGAAAGACACTGGATGGTTGTACAAAAAATATTCTCTCGTTTATTAGAACAAGGTGATATTTATCTTGGAAAATATGAAGGTTGGTATTGCACACCTTGTGAATCTTTCTGGACTGATACTCAAGTAGGAGAAAATCATATTTGTCCTGACTGTGGTCGTGAAGTTCATAAAGCAAGTGAAGAGGCCTATTTCTTTAAAGTAAGTAAATACGCTGATAGATTAGTTAAGTTTTATGAAAATCATCCTGATTTCATTTATCCGGAATCAAGAAAAAATGAAATGCTTAATACATTTATTAAACCAGGATTAGAAGATTTATGTATTTCTCGTACATCTTTTACTTGGGGTGTTCCAATTAAAGAAAATCCACGTCATATTATTTATGTTTGGATTGATGCACTTGTTAACTATATTTCTGCTTTAGGATATTTAAGTGATGATGCATCTAAATTTGAAACTTTCTGGGGAGAAGATTCTGAGATTGTTCATGTAATCGGTAATGATATTACACGTTTCCACACTATTTATTGGCCAATTCTTTTAATGGCTTTAGGTTTAAGATTACCAGATAAAGTATTTGTTCATGGTTTATTAATGATGAAAGATGGAAAGATGTCTAAATCTCGTGGCAATGTTGTTAATCCTTATCCATTAATTGAAAAATATGGTGTTGACGCTGTTAGATATTATCTAGTACGTGAAACAATATTTGGACAAGATGGTACATTTTCACCCGAGCAATTCGCGGAACGTATTAATACAGATTTAGCTAATAGTTATGGTAATTTATTAAGTAGAACAATTTCTATGATTAGTAAATACTTTGATGGCGTAATTCCTGAATATAAAGGAAATATAACTGAATTTGATCATTTTATTTTAGAACAAGCTAATGACACTGTTATACGTTATGAAAAAGCATTTGATACTCTTAAGATTACTGATGCTTTCATTGCGGTTATGGATTTAGTAAATAGAGCTAATAAATACATTGATGAAACAATGCCTTGGGCTTTAGCTAAAGACGAAAGCAAAAAAGATGAACTTGCTTCAGTTATGTCACATTTAGCTAATGTGCTTTATGTAAGTTCTATTCTCTTACAACCAGTATTAATTCATAGTGCTCCAAAAGCTTTAGAAGCATTAGGTGTAAGTGAAGAATTAAAAGATTATAAAAATGTTAAGAAATTTGGTAAACTAGGTAATACGAAAGTTACTAAGATTGATCCATTATTCCCTCGACTAGATGTAGCAAAAGAAGCTGAATATATTAAAGGCTTAATGCAAAATAATAAATAATTATTTGGTCTCACTCTTTTTGGGTGAGACTTTATTTAAGGAGAAGTTATGAAGAAAAAGAAATCATTTGACTTAGGCACAATAACTGGTAAATGTGTCGATTATACATTTGATGGCAAAGGTATTGTAAAAACAAATACAAAACCTTGTTTTGTTGATGCTTTATTAGTGGGCGAAGAAGCAGATATTAAGCTTAATTATCAAAAAAGCGAAATGTATTTTGGTAAAATTCTTAAGCTTCATAATTTGTCTCCTAATCGTATAAAACCATTGTGTCCTGTTTCTACAGCGTGCGGTGGCTGTTGTTTTCAAAATTTAAAATATGAAGAACAATTAAAATTTAAACAAAAGAAAGTAAAAGATGCTTTATATAAAATCGGACATTTAAATGTTAATGTTGAACCCACTATTGGAATGGAAAATCCATATCATTATCGTAATAAAATTCAAATGCCAATTGGTATGAATCAAAAGAAACAAATCATATCAGGGTTTTATCGAACTGATTCGCATGAAATTATTCCTATTAATGAATGTTTTATTGAAGATGAACGTGCAAGTAAGATTATTAATACTTTAAAAGCATTAATGAAAAAACATAAAATTTTACCTTATAATGAAGATACGCGTGTTGGTATTATTCGTCATTGTTTAATTCGTACAAGTCATTATTATCCACAAATTATGGTAGTACTAGTTACTAATGCGGATTCATTCCCAGGAAGAAATAATTTAGTAAAAGATTTACATGCAGAATGTAAAGAAATCACCACGATTGTACAAAATATTAATACGCGTGACACTAATGTCATTATGGGTGAAAAAGAAAGAATTTTAATGGGTAAAGGATTTATTATTGATGAATTGTGTGGAGTTAAATTTCAAATTTCTTCCAAATCATTTTATCAAGTTAATCCAACTCAAACAGAAAAACTATATGAAACCGCAATTAAACTAGCTAATGTAACTAAAGATGATGTTGTTTTAGATGCTTATTGTGGTATTGGTACAATTGGTTTAATTGCTAGTAAATATGCTAAACAAGTAATAGGCGTAGAAATTGTTAAAGACGCAATTAAAGACGCTAATAACAATGCTAGAATTAATAATATTGATAATGTGGAGTTTTACTGTGATGACGCTGGTGACTTTATTATGAATCAATTTAATAAAGGATTTAATTATGATGTTGTTATTATGGATCCTCCACGTAAAGGATCTGATGAAAAATTCTTATCTATTTTATTAAAAACATTGCCAAAGCGTGTTGTTTATGTATCTTGTGATCCATCTACATTAGCTAGGGATTTGAAATATTTATCTAAATCTTATGATATTAAAAAAGTAGTTCCTGTTGATATGTTCCCTCAAACATATCATGTGGAGACGATTGTGTTGCTACAACGCAAAACGAGCCAAAATTAGAGAAAATATTTGAATTTGAGCACTTTTATAAGCATTTCAGCTTCGAAAGGAACGAAAAAGGGTATCTTGAGAAGAGGTTGGGCAAGACCTACTCGATTGAGGTATTTGTCAATCTCGGTTGAGTTGATACGTTTGACCACCCATAGAAATTAAGCCAAAAGAGGCGATAAACGCATATAGACTATGCCGTGCTCCAGCCTCGATTGGCTTTTTTTTTATGAGGCTGCAACCTGTGATACGAGATGAGTCGGCAAATAGTAAGAATAATCTGAGACTGAATTGAGACTTTGTTAGGAAAGTGCTATACTTTCCTTGTCAAAACAAAAAGGACATAGACTATGGATTATGACTACCAAAAGATGATTGTTTCCTTGAGAAACAAACTCATCTTGTCTCAAGAAGACTTTGCAAAGCTTTTAGGCGTATCTTTCGCCTCGTTAAATAGATGGGAAACAGGAAAAATAAGACCATCAAAAAAAGCCGAAATGTCGCTTGAAATTTTTTGCAAAAAGAATCAAATCAAATTCGATGATAATAATTAGGAGGTAAATTATGGCATTCATTACTAGAGAAGAAGCAAAACAAAAGATTCAAAACATACTTAATAATCCAAATTCTATTGTTAAAACCGGTCAAACATTACCAATAAGAAGTGGAACTACATTCAATGTTTATTCAATTCCAATTGAGTATCTTGCACCAAATGTTCTTAATGATAGAATCGCTTGGAAGATTAGAGAATGGGAAGCTGATAATGGCAGAAAATTATCCACTAATATTCAGCAAGATGTTGAATACGTTTATCAATTAATTGAAGATGAATCTCCTGATGCAAATAAAAATACACTTAAAGACTTAGCGGATAAAGGCCAACAAGTTGACGGCATAATTACTAAAGATGGTGTAATTATTGATGGTAATAGAAGGGCAACTCTTTTAAGAAAACTATTTAAAGGAGAAGCAACTAAATTTCATAAAAATTGTGAAGATTTTAGATTTTTTAAAGCAATTGTTTTGTCTGAAGATATAGATGATAAAGAAATAATGGCATTAGAAACCAGAATACAAATTGGTGAAGATAAAAAGTTAGGATATAACCCTATTTGTATGTATATCAAAGTTGATAATCTTTCAAAAGCAGAGTACAATGATCAACAAATTGCTAATTATATGAATTGCGAAGAATCTGAAGTAAAAGATCGTAGAGAAATATTTAAATTAATGGAAGAATATTTGGAGTCTATTGGAAAACCAAATCATTACACTTTGTTAGAGGGGTTGGAAGACCAGTTTATTAATACACGCAAAGTATTCAAAAAGATGGATAACGGAACATATAGTACGGATGATTGGGAATATACTGATGAGGATGTTACTAACTTCAAACAAGTATGTTACGATTATCTTAGAGCAAAATTTGAAGGAAAGAAGTATCGTGACATTTTGATTGGAAAACCAAATAAAGCAAATGGTGTGTTTATAAAGAAAGATATCTGGGATGAATTTTATAATAATCATGAAAATATCGTTGATAGTAATGACCCTCAAAACGAAAAAGATTGGGAGGCTCTTGGTAAAAAACAATTTGCTTCTAATTTAAAAAATGCATCAAAAAAACTAGAAGAAGTTCTTATTGAAAAGGATGTTTCTTCTCTTGTGTCAGCTATTCAATCAAAAACAAGAATCCTTGTTGATTGTTTAGAGAAAAATGATGAAATATCAGAAGAAGATTTGGGAATTTTAAAACAAGTTAATAGTGATTTGTGGCATATTTTAAAGGAACACAAGTAATATGAGTGTTAAAGCTACATACAACGAGAAGAGGTTAGAATTTAGTTGCATTGACTTTTCAAATTCTAGGAAATTGATGAAACTTAAGATTTTTTTCAATTCTCAAAAAGATTTTACTTATACAATTGAGGGGAATTCTCTTTATGTTGATTTTAATATTAACGATGAGAATGTAATTTCAAATAATATAACCAAAATTGTATCTATGATAGAGAATATGTCTGGTGAAAAAGTTTCATTTGATGAAAATCTTTCTCGTAAAATAGATGACAACCAAAATAAAAAGAATAGTTTTTATGATTCAATAAACTTGTTAAAAAAATTGAAGCAAAGTGAAAATAATGAAGAAGATTTTAATAAGTTTTGCAATTTTTGTGATTCAACCTTATTTTGCAAACTAAGGCCTTATCAATATAAAGCCGCATATTATTTAACTATTGGAAATGGTGGATTCGATTTTTCAGTTCCAGGATCAGGAAAAACCATTATTTCTTATGCTGCATATAACTATTTAAAAGAGAAAGAAATTTGTGATAGTGTCTTAATTATTGGACCTATTAATTCATATAATGCTTGGCACGATGAGTATTATACATGTTTCCAAGAAGAACCAGATTTTTATTCACTAGCAAATCTATCAAAAAATGATTCACTAATTTATCTTATGTCTTCAAGACCAAACCATAAAGAAATAACTTTTATAAATATTGATAAGGCTTGGAGATTTAAAAATGAAATAATAAATTTTATATCTAACAAAAAAATACTGTTAATTATAGATGAAGCACACAAGGAAAAGAATCCAAGTGCTGAAATAACCAAAGCTGTTTTAGAAATAACAAAATATTGTAATGTTAGAATAATTCTTACAGGAACTCCTATGCCAAATGGGTATGAGGATTTGTTTTCGTTGACAAAAATATATGAGCCATATGAGAAAGTATTACCATATGGATATCCTGACTTAAAACGTTTAACAAAAAACGGAGCAACTTTAGATCAACAAAAAAATATAATGGAATCGATACGGCCAATTTTTTCAAGAGTTTCCAAAAAATTCTTGTTAGAAACTGGCGAACTGATTGAACCAAATATAACAATTGTTAAATGTCATCTTTCTAATGAACAAAACGAAATATACGATTTCTTAAACAAATATTCATTTGAAATAGATAATGACTTAGAATCAGCACTGAATATAAGTTTAATGAAGGCTGTTTTAATTAGAAAAATGCAGACTTCTGCAAACCCTGGATTGCTATCAAAAAGTATAGTGAGTTCTATAGAAGAATATAAGAAAGAATACTTTGATGAATTCGATAAAGATGATTCAAACAATGATTTACTGATTAAAGCTGATAAAAAATTAAAACAAGATTTAGCTTCTAGCAATATAGCTAAAATTGTTGGCAGGTTTGAAAATAATTTTCTAACAACGCCTAAAAATGAAACAGCTGTTACTTTAGCTTTACAAATCGTAAGCAATGGGGAAAAAGTTATTTTGTGGGATGTTTTCGTTCAGAATATGGATACGCTAAAAAATATGCTTTACAAAAAGTATTCTGGGAAAATTGAAATAATAAATGGTACTGTAAGTGGAGAGGATAGGCAAGTAGCGATTAACAATTTTAAAAATGGAAATAGTATGATTATGATTGCAAACCCTGCTACACTTGCAGAATCTATTTCATTGCATAAATGTTGCCAAAATGCGATTTATGTAAATAGAAATTACAATGCGGCACAATGGTGCGTCAATTCGCTTGACCTCCGCAGGCTCAAGAAGCTTGCGCCCTCCAAGATTTGAAGAATTAGAAAAGTTTAAAGGCCTTTCTACAAATGAATTAATGGAAAAGTTGAAAATTGAAAAACAATCAAAAAACATTAATTCTGTAATATTTCAAAAGATTATTAATCAATCGGCGAATAAAGAAAAAATTGAAAACCTTTTAAAAAACTGCAATTGTGTAATGAAAACAATAAATCTTGAATGGAATAATAATTTAAAAGAGTCTATGTCTTTAAATGTTTTTAAGTTTTGTGAAATTGTAAATGAAACTTGGGAAGAATCATCGCTTAGAAATTATTTTGCAAACAATATATTTGTGTTTATTGTATTGAAAAAAGACTTTAAATTCAGCAAATTAATTGATATCAAACTATGGAAAATGCCAGTGGAAATTTTAGACTCTGGAGTCAAAGACACTTGGATTAAAACACGTGATTTGATAGCAACTGGAAGAATTGTAAATTATATTGATAAAAGAGGAAGGAAAATAACTTATTTTCCAACGAGCAGTGAAACAAAATATATTCATGTCAGACCACATGCACAAAATGCTAATGATACAATTCCTTTGCCAATCGAAGATAGAGTTACTC
>CAKPAV010000028.1 GCA_934133115.1 uncultured Bacilli bacterium | reverse complement strand
CTTCTAGAGTTAATTTCATAAAAAAAATCCTCCTTTTCATTTTACCCTATTTGGGCAAAATTTTGGGGGACATTTCATTTTAAATGGAGCGGGTAAGCGGTGTCGAACCGCCATCTAAACATTGGGAATGTTCAGTTTTACCGTTAAACTATACCCGCATGTATAGTAAATATACAAAATTTCCTGCTAATTTACAAGTTAATTAACATATTTTTTTAAATATGTATTATCAAAAATATTCGTTAATAAAATTGCAATCGTAAGAGAAGCAATAGCCTGAATTATATTATTTGTTAATGAGATAAGAGCCGTTTCCATATTTCCATAAATAAAAGCTTTTGCTAAGAAATATCCTCCTACCATTATAACAGAGCCCGCTAGCATAGAAACAATGTTAAAGATATTACGCAACAATGAATTTTTCATATATTTTCTTAATCCTTTAGCGCATAATCCCACAACTAACCCTTCTAATCCTTTAATAAATAATGTATATACCATAGTGGAAGGATGAACTAATACATCAGCAAAAAATGATCCAAATCCTCCAACTAATAAACCTGTTACTGGTCCAAAATATATTCCAAAGAAAAATATAAAAACGTCACCTAAATTTATAAAAGATGAAGATATAGTCATACTTAAAAATGAAGTTGCAATAATAACTAAAGCAATTCCTAAAGCATTTATTACTAATTGTTTTGTTAAGTTTTTATTTTTCATAATCTAATCTCTCGTAAACTATTTTATTCTTTTTATTTTTGCCACAAAGAATCCTTCATATAATTCCGTTGGGGCAATTGTGATGGTATTTTCTAAAGAAGGCAAATATGGTAAATCATATTGACTTCTATTAATTGGTATAAGTTCAAAGTTGCCATTTAAACAAGCTTTCAATACCTGCTCATTTTCTTCTTTTAATATGGAACAAGTCGAATAAACTAATACACCATTTTTATTTAGCATTGATAAGCCCTTTTTCAATAATGAAATTTGTCTTTTTTGACATTTATCAATAACCTTTTGATTAAATACTTGTTTACTTTCTTCCTTTAATAAAACTGTACCAGATCCGCTACAAGGAGCATCCAACATAATGGTGTCAAAGCGAAAAAATTCATCTAAATTCCGTGAGTCTTTTACTAAAACTGTTACGCGACTAGTTCTTAATTTATTTAGATTAAATTTTAAACGTTCAGCGCGTATCTTATCAAACTCACAAGCAGTAATACATGCTTTATTATTGGTTAAAGCCGCTAATTGGGTGGTCTTGCTTCCAGGCGCAGCACACATATCAAGAATATGCGCATCTTCTTTGGGGTTTAAAATTAAAGGTGGTAGCATTGACGATAAACTTTGCAAATATATTGCTCCATTTTCATATAAATTTGTTTTTGTTACATCATAAGAATCATTAATAATAATGGCATTAGGTATATCATTAACAGCAGAGTAAGATATGTTATTCTTATCTAAGAATTGGATTACTTCTTCAAATGTAGAGATTAAAGTATTAACGCGAATTGTTGTTTTTCGGTTAACTTTATATCCATCTAATATGTTATAAACATAATTATTACTATACTCATTTGATAATAATTTTTTTAAAAACTCCAATGAAAATGAATCCATAAATAATCGCCGCCTTAATAAGAATTATACCATAT
The DNA here is from genome assembly GCA_934133115.1 of uncultured Bacilli bacterium. The sequence continues at coordinate 9,528 of CAKPAV010000028.1, read as the reverse complement.
TATACGTTTTTCTTTATAACAAAATTATATATTTGCTATAGCATAAACTAATAGTTGTTGAAGAAATCACGTTTTAGTGATTAAATATAGCCTTGGAGATGATTTTATGGAAGACGCTATTAAAGCTATTACAAATAATGATTTCTTATCTGCAATACTTACCACAATTGCATTAATTGTTCTAGGTTTTACCTTAAGAAAAGCAAATTTATTCAATGAACATAGTAAAAAAACATTAACGACTATTTTAATGAAAATTGCTTTACCTTGTTTAGCATTCACCGGTTTTATTATTGATTTTGATACTACTATTTTAGTGCAATCTGGATGGATCATATTATTCACAGTCATCGCTTATTTAGCTTGCTTATTAATAGGACATTTAATATTTCATAAATACCATACAACAAGAAAATCAATTTACGCTATTTTAATGACATTTGGGCAGATCACATTGTTTGGCCTTCCGTTAGTAAAAGCAATTTATGGCAATACTGGTATATTAGTAGGGAATATTATGTCTATCCCATTTAGAATGTTTCTATATATTTATTGTTTTATCGTAATATCCGAAACAAAATTAGAAAGAGGCGCTATTAAAGACACATTAAAAAACGTATTTTGTAACCCTATTATTATTGCTATGCTAATATCAATGATTTTATGGATTGCGCAGCCAATTCTTCCAAAAATTGCCATTGGTGATGTTAATTATAGTATATTTAGAATCGATAAAACTGTACCATGGTTATATAAATCATTAAGCACGATTGCTAATTTAACTATGCCATTAAGTATGTTACTTATCGGGGTTACATTAGGTGATATTGATATTAAAAGTGCATTTACTAGTAAAACTGCTTGGATTATCTCAATATTTAGGAGCATAATTTCTCCTATTATAATTGGAATAATTGTTTATTTGTTTTTATTAATACCTAATGTTAATTTAAGTATAGAAATGGTTTCTGCTATAATCATTTGCTTTGCAGCGCCAGTAAGTGCTGTTGTAAATACATTCTGTGTAACTTATAATAAGGAAGCAATTACTTCAAGTGATACCTGTTTTTTATCAACACTTCTATTAATTGTCTTTGTACCATTTATTATCATACTTGTTGAGTTGATTTTTTAATAATTAAGACTAAATGATAAAATTAACACCAATTAACAAATTAGACGTACCAGAATATGACAAATACCAAAATTCATTTTCTTTATTTAAACTAGATATATTGTTATATTCTTTTTTTGTTACATTATAAACAAGATAATAATCAAAATTAGCGGTTAAAGTAGTATACGTAACTGGAACAGTATTAGCGGGAATAAAACCAATATTATCTTTCCAGTTTTCATTAGAATTAATATTCATAATCATCGCATTTTTGTCGTTAAATCTTGCATAAAATGTAGTATTAATTGTTTGATTTTCATTAGTCTTTGATACTTCATTAGAAATAGAAACATAGCCTTCGCTAGGTAAAGAAATATTTATAGCTGCCGCGATATTGTTTAAATCAGCTATATCATGACTTGGCTTTTCAAAAACAAAACTAAACGAACCATAAATTGCTAATAATATAGTCATTATTGCTCCACCAATAATGTTTCTTTTACATTTAAAATGCTTAATAGTTAATACAATACCAAAAATCATCGAGCCTAAAGGGATTGGGATAATTAGTAGCATTTTCCACATATTTTCTATCATTGAGTATGGATCTTCAGGGATTGGTGCCTTATTTGCGGAAACTCCCACTACTACCAATCCTAAAAATATTGAACATAGTGATAAAATAAATAGTATATTTCTTAATCGTATTAATTCTCTTTCATATTTATTTTCTTCCATAACATTACTCCTAAATTATTCATTAACATTTAATGGCACAACTTTTAAGAATTCTTTTAAGTCATAATTAGGAATTAACATTTCATAATCCTCATTATTAATTAATAATTTAATTGAATAATATGGTTTAACATAGAACATATCATAACCATTTCGTTTTATTTTATATTCTTTATATTTTTCATTATTATATGAAACTTCTTTGTGCCATGTAGGGATAATGATTCTTTTATCTATTTTATCAGCACTTTTAAAAGATTCTAGTGGTATTTGAATTACTGCACTATAATCAGCAAAACAAGCCTTATCATTTTCAACAAAAAAATAAACTTCAGAATTTAAGTGCGTGAATAATCCCATACTTTTAACAACTTCTTTTCCATCTTTATTTTCTTTTACTCTTGTTATTAAAATATCAATGATAACAGCATCTGCTGGTACTCCTAGTTCATCTAAAACATCTCTTTTGATACTTTCTTTTTCTTTTAAAATATTTTTAACTGATTCATTCGTTTTACTTTTTTTGGATTTTACTTTTTTATAGATTATATGTGTTAATCCTAAAGCAAATAAGGCAATTCCAATATAAAATAGGTATCCTCTAGTTTTTAACGCTTCTTTAAATCCATCTTTTGCTCCAAATATCCCTAATATAAACATTAGTCCAATTCCAACGCATATTGTGGAAACTATATTCAACCATCCGGGTCCTAATTCTTTCTTTTGAATCATTGTTCCTTTATTAGCTAACTCATCCATTTTTTCATTTGATGTGATTGATGCTGAACGCACTATAAACTTGCTAAAATTATTGCCTTTGTTATTTATGCCAAATAGATTTTTCATAATAATTTCCTCACTTATTTATAAAATAATTATACATTATAAAATTGCTTTATAAAACACAAAAGTGCCCCATTAAGAGCACTTAAGTATTTTGTTTTAATTTTCCTAACATATAGCCTTTAGATGATACTTTAATATTTTTGCTCCAATTAAATAAATCTTTTAAAGCATTAGAAACAGAAAAATAAGCGCCTACATTTTTAATTTGTGCGGTTTTTAGCCATGTTTTAAGCATTAATTTTGTTCATAAATATTTTCACTTGTGCGTAATTTATATTCTAATAACGTTTCATTATCTAAATCTACTTTATGCATGTCCACTTTATTAATTTGATGATTATCATAAGTAGTGTAATAATATATTCCTTTTGTCGCGTTTAGGCATGAAGTATAAATAGTGATTTCATATTTTTTATCTTCTAGTTCGCAGCATCCTCTCACTTGATCAACACAGCCTAATATATGAAAGAATTGGCTTACACTAGATAGTTCATCGCTTTTTGATAAAGAATTCATTTTTGTAAAAGCTACACGAACAAAGCGAGACTGACTAGAAATATCACCAGGTAAACCCACTGCACCTAATCCTCTACTATAAAAGCGTTTATCATCATTTAAACTATTTTTAGAATTTTTGGTTGATAAATATTTATAATTATTTAAATTTTCCATTTGCTTATCAAATGGTGGATTATTAGTTAAAACACCAACTGGATTATCATAAACTCTAATTCCTTCACTAGTAGATTCTATAGTAATTGATTTATTATGGTCAGCAACTATCCAATGAAGTTGACCAATTGGGTATTCATCACTATATGGGGTATTAGTTATATTAATGTTTTTCATTAATTTAATAACTTCATCAACACTCTTACAACTAACAAGAATATAAGGAATAAACTCAAATTGTGCTACGTTAATTTTGTCTTTTTGGGGTTCAAAATAGTGTGCATTTCCCACGAAATTTAAGCCTGCTATACAAAGTCCTTTTTCGTTCATTGCTTCATAAAATAAAGGATAACTATCAGTTACGTGTGCCATTCCTATAATTGCATAATGTTTTTTTATATTATCTAAAAACCTTAATTTTATTTCATAATTTCTTGGCATAATCGTAACAGTTTCACCATAAGAAAATTCATAATCTAATGTTCTTCCAAAATAGAAATCTGTGGTTTTATAAGTTGCGGCAGTACACATAATCATTCTCCTTGTTGTTTATATAAATAGTTTACCAAATTTATGGTAAATAAAACACAAAAAACAATTTCCAAAATAGCAATAATAATCTATACTTATTAAGTGAGGAGTTCGTATAACTACGAATATATTAATATTATGCTTTGTTCGCTTAAAGATTTATATCGCATTGGTCCCGGACCATCATCTAGCCACACTATTGGCCCATATCGAATTTGCTTAGATTTTCTAAATAGTTTAGAACCTAATAACTATCACTATGTAGTTACTCTTTTTGGTTCGCTTGCCTTAACAGGAAAAGGCCACTTAACTGATAAGATAATTATAGACACTTTAAAGGATGTCGAAGTAAAGTTTGATTTAAAAACTACTCCTAGTTTTCCTAATACTATGCAAATAGAAGCTTATTTAGATGATAAATTAGTTAAATCCGCAACATATTATTCGATTGGCGGCGGACAAATTGAAAAAAAAGGCGAAAAAGCCGAGACTGATAAAATGGTTTATCCTTTTTCATCTTTTAAAGAAATTAGAGAATATATTGAGCAAAACAAATTATCTTATTTGGAATTTGTTAAGAAATTTGATGATGAGGATATTGAAGATTATTTAAAGCATATTCTTAATCATATGGAAAAGGAAATTGAGGAAGGACTTGTAACTGAAGGATATATCGCTGGTAAGTTACATATTAAAAGAATTGCTCCTACTTTATATAAAGAAGCAATAAGTTGTAGTAATAATGATGATAAAAGGGATTTATTTATTTCTACTTATGCTTATGCGGTAAGTGAATCTAATTCCGGAGGAAGTTTGGTAGTTACCGCTCCGACATGTGGATCAGCTGGTGTACTTCCTGCTGTTTTATATTATTTAAAGAAACAAATGAATTATAGTGAAAAACAATTGATCGATGGTTTAATTATTGCCGGATTAATTGGCTGCGTTATTAAAAAGAATGCCACTATTTCTGGCGCTGTTGGAGGATGTCAAGCTGAGATTGGTTCTGCTACTTGTATGGCCGCTGGAGCACTTTGCGCTGCGAATGGATTAGGATTTGATTATATTGAATACGCCTCCGAAATGGCTTTAGAACACCAATTAGGTTTAACTTGTGATCCAGTCGGAGGATACGTTGCTATTCCTTGTATAGAAAGAAATTCCATATCAGCGATTAAAGCATTTAATTCTTATGTTTTTGCTAAACATTTAGTGCCACATCGACATAATGCTATATCTCTTGATGAAGTAATTGCGGTTATGAAAGAAACTGGTATTGCCTTATCAACAGATTATAAGGAAACCGCTAAAGGCGGATTGGCCAAAATACATAAGTTTTAATAATAATTATGTTTTTTAAAAGGTGTCGTTTTATTAGCGGCACCTTTACTTTTTTATACTTTTATTGGGTAATAATGTTACATTTGATCTTCTGTAGCGCCAAATATATATTGTATTGTTCCTGATTTATTCCAATTATTACTCCAATCAGTCGGTTTTAACAAAGCCTCACAATAAACATTAATTGTGCAGTTTTTAAATGGGCTTCCATAAATTGTTGTGATAGTTTTAGGAATAAAGATTTTGTTTAATGCTGTACAACCATTAAATACTCCATCATATAGAGTAGTTACACTACTTGGTAGTTTAATAGTTGCAAGTGATTCACATGATTGGAACGCACCTGTCTTTATAGCTGTTACATTCTCCCCAATTGCCACTGATTTTAGTGATGTGCATCTTAAGAACAAGTAACTTTCAATTGTTGTTAAACCATTTGGCAAAACAATTGATTCAAGTGAAGTACACCTTTCAAAAGCATACTCTCCAATTGAAGTAACACTATCTGGAATAGTAATAGATTTTAATGAAGTACAATTAGAAAAAGCATATTCTCCTATATTTAAAATTCCATCTGGTATTACGATACTTTCTATATAAGTATTATTTTTAAATGCGTTATTTCTAATTGCTTTTACCGAAATGCCATTAATATTAGCAGGAATTTGAAGGTTACTTTCTTGGCCAATATACCTAATTATTTTAATGTAATTATCTTCGCCATTACCTATAACCGCATATTCAAATGATTTAAATATATCATGTTCGCTAACATTAAATTCTACATAATTACTTCCAGCCCACCAAGTATTCCAACCATCATTACCTGTTTCATTTTTATAATAAATAACTATGTCATCTAAATTTTCAAATGCATAATTATCAATTTGAGTAACACTAGTAGGAATTTCAATTGACTTTAACGAATCACAATATGAAAACGCTGCCTCCTCAATTATTTGTAAACTAATTGGTAAATTAATGTCATTTAACATTTTAGCTTTATAAAATGCTTTATAAGAAATCTTGCTAATAGTTGTTGGCAATGTGATTTTTTGAACACCACTATTTTCAAATGCATAAGAACCTATTTCAGTAACTGGATAGTTGTTTATATATGCTGGAACTTCGACAATTGATTCACTGCCTAGATAATTCATTATGATAATTCTACTATTTACACCACTACCAAGTTTAGCATAATCAAATGTTCCATCTGTGCCTATTTCATTGACATCCCAAATAATTTTTTTCGCTCCACTAAAACTATCATCCCATCCGCTTGGTTTTTCGCTACTTTCGCAATAAATAGATAAATTGTTGCAGCTATGAAAAGCACCATATCCAATCCGAGTTACTCCTAAAGGGATTTTTATATTTTTAAGGGAAGAACAGCTATAAAATGCTTCACGACCAATACTAGTTACGTTATTTGGTATCATAATAGTTTCAAGTTTTTCGCAGTCATAAAACATTTTTTCTGGAATTGATGTAATATTTTCCGACATTTCAACGCTAAGTAAATTATCACAGCCATAAAATGCTTTGCTTTCTATACTTGTAACACTATTAGGAATATAAAGATGTTTAATATTTCTATCATTATAAAATGCCGTACTTCCTATTTCTTTTACTTCTATACCATTTATTTCATCAGGTATTGTGATATTACCATCAAATCCACTCACACTAACATTTCTAATACTGACATATGGATTATCTTTTGAACCTCTAATCCAATATTGATAATCGCCTAACCTATCCATTTTTCTAACATTAAATATTAAATTTGAAAAATAATAATCTCTCACCCAATCTCCCGGCCAAGTATTTGGAATTTTTTCATAAGCGCAATAAATAATTAAGTCATAATTACAATATTCAAATACTTTGCTACCCATATTAATAGTGCTATCAGAAATGAAAATTTCCGTTAAATTTTCACATCCGTAAAAAGCCTCATCACCAATTGAAACTATATTATCTAAATTCAATACTTTGCGGATACTCATATCTTCATAGAAGCATTTCGCAGCAATTTCTTTTACATCCCAAAAGTCAATTTTTGATGGTATATTAACAGTTGACTCATAGCCATTATATTTAATAAGGGAAATATATTGATCATCTGCGGTACCTCTAACCCAGTAATCATATTGACTGGATTTTCCTAACCCTCTTACATTCCAAATAATATTTTCAGTTTTTGTATCATTGGAGCACCAATTTCCTTTCCAACCTTCTGGCTTTTCATTACTAGCGCAGTAAAAAGTTATGTTAGAACAAAGATAAAACGCATTAGATTCAATAACCTCGACAGTATCAGGAATCATAACTACTGTTAAATTATAACACCCCTGGAAAGCATGTTCTCTTATCACTTCAACACCATCTGGGATAACTACTTTAGTTAATTTATTATTAGTAAGAAAAACATTATTTCCTATTTCTTTTACTGGGATACCATCAATTTCATCTGGTATTTCCACTTCGGTTTTTTGACGCCCTAAATACTCAATTATTTTGATATTTTTGTTTGACTTTGGTCCTTTAATCAAGTACTTATATAAATCGTTACTTTTAACATCTAATACATTCCAACAAACAATGCTATTAATTGATTTCCATTGATACGCCCATCCATCTGGTCGTTTGTTAAATGCCGCATATATCGTAAGACAATTAGAATAATAAAAAGCATGACTTTTGATAGTTGTAACATTATCAGGAATTATTACTGTCTCTAAATTTTTGCATTCAGCAAAGGCACACTCACCAATGGATGTAACCTGATCTGGTATTTTAATGTATTTTAATGAGCTACATCCATAGAACGAATAATCGCCAATTGTTAATAATGCTTTGGGTAATAATATTTTATTCAAAGTAGAACAATTATAAAACGCTCTTTCATCTATATTTAATATATTATCTGACATTTCAATTGAAGAAAGTGCACTGCAACCCGAAAATGCACTTTTTCCAATAGAAGTCACACCACTAGGAATAATTATTTCCGTGATATTTGTATTATCTAAGAATGCAAAATCCGCTACACCTTGGACTGGCAAGTCATCAATAGTTTCAGGTAATTCAACCGTTTTTTCTAAACCATTATATTTAGAAATTGCAGCATATTTATTATTTTTTGTTCCTCTTATCCAATATTCAAAGTCACCAGAATTATTAATTTTACTTACGTTCCAAACAACATTTAAATTGCTATTCCAATCATCCGACCAACCGCTTGGTTTATCAGTTGGAGCAGCATAAATTGTTAATAAATTATGTCCCTTGAAAGCATTGGCTTCAATTGTTTCTATTGTTTCTGGGATAACAATTCTTTTTAAATTATGAATATCACTAAATGCACTACTTTTAATAGTTGTTACCTTAGTTCCATTTACTTCTTCAGGAATATTAAAAGTAGAAAAAGATAAATCATTGATTTTAAATTTTTGAAGTGATAAAGTTCCATCTAAATTATATCCAAATTCACAATAATCATTAAGCCAATTTGCTTTTAAAGTTAGATCAACATCATAATTATTCTTTTTATAAGAAATACTATCAATGCTCCATTTATAGAATGTATCACTATCTTTTGTTGTTTCTTCTACAATATAATCACTAAAATGTGTTACTTCTTGTGATTCAATTTCACTTCCTCCATTGGTGTTATAATTAATTGTTACTGACCCGCCATTATCACATATTTGCTTAATGCCATCTGAAAAGGCTGCATTATTAAAATAAATACGTGCTTTAGCTAATTCAATTTGTTTAGAATAATCTTTCCACTCAGATTTTTCAAAATATTTAATCGCTTTTTGAGGATTGCTATCTAATAAATTTTGAGCTATAGAATATCTTGCAAAAGGAACAATCACAAAAATCATAAGAAGCGTAATAGCGGATACTCCAACAATTGAGCCTGATGCAATAGCGCTTATTCTTTTTGCCTTTTTCTTTCTTTTCTTTTTTTGTACATCAAATTCTTCTAGTAGTTCTTTATATTTAGTTAACAATTCTTTAGCATCTTTATAATCACTAATTGTTTTTAAATTATTATATGCTTCTAAAACCATTGAATAATCTTTAATAGTTAACTCCCTATTAAAAACACATTTCTTATAAATAGATTCTTTTTTCTCAATAGCAATTAATTCAATACATTTATCAATTTGTATACTTGCATCATCATAATCGCTAATTTTATTAAACATTTCAATTGCTTTAGCATACTTTTTAGATTCCATCATTTTTTTAGCGCTACTATAAAT
>CAKPAV010000027.1 GCA_934133115.1 uncultured Bacilli bacterium | reverse complement strand
CTTCGTAGCGGTATTAAAACTATCATTGTTCCAGTTGATAATAAACCTAATGTTGAAGAACTTCCAGATGAAGTTAAAAATGGCTTAGAGATTATTTATATGACTTGTGTCGATGATGCTCTTAAAGTAGCATTTAGGAGCCAAAATGCTTAATTTTCGCGGTGCTAAATTCATTAAAAGTGCAACTTCTAAATTAGATCGACCAGAAAAGAAACTTAAAGAAGTGCTATTTGTTGGACGTTCTAATGTTGGTAAGTCTTCTTTAATCAATGCTTTAGTGGATAATAAGTCTTTATGCTTTACATCTTCTAAACCTGGACATACTAGATTACTTAATTACTTTGAAATTAAAGATACTTGTTACCTAGTAGATGCACCAGGATATGGATATTCTAAAGCTGGTCATCAACATGATGAAAACTTTGCTAAAATGATGGAAGATTATTTTAGTGATAACAATGAACTTGCTTTAGTGGTTTTCTTAATTGATTCGCGTCGCGAAGTAAGAGAAGAAGAAATGGATTTGTTTAATTTATTTAATGCTGATCATATTCCTTATGTTATCGTTCTTACTAAATGCGATAAACTAAATCAAAGTGAAAAAGCTAAGGCCATTAAAGAAATTAATACTTCTTTAAGTCATGTTGATAAAAGTAATATTCTTTTTACTTCAATTAATGATAAAAAATCAATTGAAAGTCTACAAAAATATATTGCTAATGCTATAAAATAATTAATATTATTAACAAAACTCGAGTGAAAATTTGCTCGAGTTTCTTTTGTAGAATTTGTCAATATTTAATAATGAAACGGCTTACATTTTTTATTGACAAATCTCAACACGTGGGGGTATCATATTCTTGTAATTGTTTTTTACATATTAATGTAAGCGGTAACAATTACATGGAAAGGAAATTATATGATAAAAAAGAAAAATTCGAAAATGCTATTTGCTAGTTTGATGACTTTAATGGCACTTGGCATTGCTGGTTGTAACAACCAAACTTCTCAGTCAACAAGTAAAGGTAATTCAACATCTCCAAGTCTTGTTCCGAGTGTTTCAACTTCAACGAAGCCATCAACTTCGGAAACACCTAAACCATCAACATCAGAAAAGCCATCGGAAAGTGCAAGCACTTCATTGGTTCCAGAGCATAAATGCACACATATTTGTGTTCTTGATAACAAATGTATGGATGATAGTTGTACTGATGATAAATGCAAAGATAAATGTTTAGGGCATACTATTAGTGAAACTGCAACAATATTAGAAGCCGAAAATGGTATTATTGAAGGAATAATGACTGGTACTGCCGCGGATGATGCATTTATTGGAGCAAGAGACTCTAATAATGATGCCCATCCTACAAGCGGCGGAAAAGTAGTATTTAACTGGGCGGCTAAAGGTAATACTGTTACATGGAACTTTAAATTAAAAGAAGCTATGAAAACTAAAATCACTTTATGGTGTTGTGCTGGACAAAATCAAAGCGCCACAGGATTAGGATTAAAAGTTAATGAGCAAGCTTATAATTGGAAAGAAGATGTTGTATTAGGTAAAGGATTTAGTGAAAATAAATGGTATTACTGGAATCCTATTACTGTTGATGTCGAATTAACAAAAGGAATAAATAAAGTTGTTTTGTCTAATGAATCTGGAGAATCATGGAATTTAGACTCATTAACATTAGAAAAATATGTTAAACCTGTCCATAAATGTGAACATGTTTGCCCTGAATGTGGTAAATGTACCGATTTAGAATGTACAGATGATGTTTGCAAAGATAAATGTTTAGGACATGTTAAAACCAACGATTTTATATTAGAAGCCGAAAATGGTAAAATCGCTGGTACTATGACTGGTAGTGGGGCTGATGATGCCTTTATTGGAGAACGAAACTCTGATAATCCTGATCACCCTACTAGTGGCGGAAAGGTAGTATTCAACTGGGCGAAAAAAGATAATAGTATTACTTGGTATGTAAATAGTGGTGAAGCATTAGAAAATGTCAAAGTAACATTATGGTGCTGTGCTGGTAGTGACCAAGATTCATCAGGCCTATCTTTATTAGTAAATGGTGATGCTTCTGCCTGGAATGAAAATAAAGTATTAGGAAAAGGATTTAGTGAAAATAAATGGTATTACTGGAATCCTATTACTACTACAATTAACTTAATTGAAGGAATGAACACTATTAAATTAGTTAATAATGGTGATAATTCTTGGAATATTGATAATTTAGTTTTAGAGATAAAAGAAGGAGCAACTCTATCTTTAATACACGTATGTGATCATATTTGTGATGAATGCGGAAAATGTACAGATTTAAGTTGCACTGATGCTGCTTGTGCTGATAAATGTCCTGGTCATAGCTTAGCATTTGTCGATGGTGTTGCAAGAATTGAATGTGAAAATTATGATTCTGCTGATAGTGGAATTACTATTGGTAATGCTAATGAAACCGAAGAATTATCAGGCGGAAAATTAGTTGGTGATTTTAATTCACAAAGAAAAGTTACTTATAAAGTTACTTTAAAAGAAGCAACAACTGTATATTTAAACTTACGTGTCGCTTGTGGTATTAACGGAAATGATAATGGTGCAGTTGAATTACATGTAAATGGCACAAAAATTGGTAACTATGGAACCAAAACTGATTGGCATGATTGGGCAACTGTTGAAAGCGCAATTTTCACTTTAAATAAAGGCGAAAATACAATTATTTTACAAGCACCTTACGGATCTTACACAAATTTAGATTACTTTGATATCATTAAAGTTAATGCTTTTAATGAAGGTAAAATGCGCTTAGAAGCAGAAAATTGTACTACCAATAGTGGTGCTACAATAAACGCTGATGGTACAGTAGGAGATTTTGGCTATCCTGATTATATTGAATTTGAAATTTTCTTAAAAGATGAAGTAACAGTAGTATTGAACGCTAATGTCGCTTGTGGTTTAAATGGTAGCGATAATGGCGCTATTGAGGTACATGTAAATGGTACGCATATTGGTAATTATGGTGCTGTTACTGGTTGGAGTGATTATCAAGAAGTAGCGACTACTTCATTCACTCTTAATAAAGGAAAAAATACTATTAAGATTGCTTGCCCTTGGGGCTCTGCAACAAACCTTGATTATTTTGATTTAATTATTGCCGCATAACAAATTAGTTTTTAGCGCCCTTATCTAAAAAATAAGGGCGTAATCTTATCTAAAGGAGCAAATATGAAAAATAAAGCGAAAATAATTAGTTTTTTATTAGCTTTTATTCCAGTTTTAGGAAATAGTAATTTTGTTACTTCCGTTTTAGCCGAAACTCATACACATAATTATATTAATAAACATTGTGAATGTGGTTCTTATTTATTTGAAGCTGAAGAAGGTATTATTAAAGGAACTAATTCTTCATCAGGCTCTACTGATGGATTTGTTGCTGAAGCAACTTCAAATAATGCTAGTCATCCTACTAGTAACGGAAAAGTAGTAAGAAATTGGGGAGTAATCGGCAATACTATTACTTGGAAATTTAATCTTAATAAAGAACAAAAAGATACTAATATTCGTTTATGGGTCGGTGCTAAATCAACTGATTTAAAGACAAGTAACTTATCAATAAGCGTTAATGGTGTCAATGCAATTTGGAAAAATAGTAGCGTCAATACTATTGGAAACTATATGTTTTATTTCGTTGGAACAGAAGCGACTTTAAGTTTTCCAAAAGGTAATAACGAATTAACAATTAAAAATAATAGCAATATAAATTGGAATATTGATTGCCTAGAATTAGAGTTTGATTCTTCCACTACCGTTAATAGTTTTGTAGACGGGGAACCATTAGGAACATTAGATAATGATGGGTCAACAAGCTATGCAAGTAGCATAAAAATCGAAGCCGAATATGCAACCAAAATTGAAGGAACTATTGGTAATGGTTCCCCATCATTTTTAGAAGAAGATGATGAATGTTCTAATGGCGGGTGTATTGCTAACTGGGGTAATGAAGGCGATAATATCGTTACATTTAAATTTGAAAGTAGCAATGAAGTTAATAGTGCTACTATCAAAATTGCTGTTGCTGGTAGTAATGAAGGAGTAGAATACGCTAATACCATTATTCCAAGAATTAATGGCGGTTCAGGCGGTGCTGCACCATTTAATCGTTATCCAGATGTATATGGAATTGATATTACTAGTGCCGGAACATGGGGAGCTTTTAATGGTTGGTATAGTTTCGTTGAAATATCAACACCATCTATTAAATTAAATAAAGGCACTAATACATTTGAATTAGAATCATTTAATGGATATTCAGTTAATATTGATTATATTATTATAGAAACTTCGGAAAACACTAATTTTTCTTATACCAATGTTGATCATGGTGTTGGTGGTAAAGGTGGACCAATTACTTTAGAAGCAGAAAGCGCAATTATTAAAGGAACTAGTAGTGATGCTCTAGGTGTGGATGGTATGATACTTGAACGTCAATCATCTAATCCAAGTGTTCATGAGACAAGTGGAGGAAAGTGCGTTGGTAACTTTGGAACTGTAAATAACAGCATTACTTGGACTTTTAAAAGTAATGTTGATGTATCTTCGTTTAAGTTATCTCTTTGGGTGGCTTCTGCTTTTAATGGCGGCAATATTAATAATGTTTTATCATTTAAAATTAATGATGTAGAAGCTAATTTTGATCAATCATTATTCCCAAGTTACCCTGGCAATGATAAATGGTATAACTGGGAAGAATTAACAATTTCCAATGCAAGCATTAATAAAGGCGTCAATAAAATTATTTTAACTAATATTAGTGGTTCTTCATTTAATATAGATTGTATTCATCTAGAAGTACCGACAAGTTGTATTATTCGTGTTGATAATATTGATGTTAAATCACCAACAATCGGTATTATATATTTTACTAGTAATGTATTTGAAACATATGAGGATCTTGAATTTGCTTTTGAATATGGAGATGATATAACGGAAAAAGAAAAATTATCTATATCAATAAAAGTATATTTTGAATTTGGTACAAGTAAACAAGAAAATATTACATCTACGAACAATAAATTTAAACCTACAAAAACTGGAACTTATACCATAGTTATCACTGTTAAAGATGAAGCGAATAATGAAACAACTAGAAAAAGAAATGTTGTTGTAGCAAAAGAAGGAAAAAACAAACCAAATACTCCAATCATACCAGATAATCCAAGTGGCGGTGTTGATGTACGTAATATTAATGGAAGGGTTCTTGGCGGATGGTTAACTTTTGCAATTTCTATTCTTATTAGTGGTGGATTAATTGGATATATGGTCTACAAAAACAAAAAAAGGATATAGGTGATAATATGATATTAAATGGAATATTAGATTGGGAAATTGTTCCTGGTTATCCTCTAAAAAGTTTTGACTGGATATTAGCTATTTATATTTTAGGTGTTGCAATATTAGCGTTTGTCTTATTTTATTTTATTTATGTATTTATATTTACAAAAAATAAAATGAGTAAAGATGAAGAAAAAGAAGCGAATGCACAAATTGCTAAAATTAATAAACTAAATAAACAAGAGAAAAAAGATTCAATAAAAAAATTAGATAAGAAAACAAAACGTTTACGTAATTGGAAAATTATGAAATTACCTCTTTCGATTACTTGTGGAGTTTGTATTGCCCTTTCTTGTATTGCTGCCCCAGTACTTTCAACAACTTGGGAAGCACTTATGCAAGCCTTAAATAAAAAGACTGGTGGTAATAATGATAGTGAAGCGGCAAAACTTGCTATTGGGGAAAGTAAAGAAAATGTAGTAACTTTAGAAAAAGAAGGTGCAGTATTACTTCAAAATAACAATAATGTGCTTCCATTAAACAAAGAAATAAATAATAAAGTCAACATTTTTGGTAGTTCGGCATTTGGCATGCTTTATGGTGGAGGTGGTTCGGGCGTATTTGTTACTAATAGTAATTATAATGGTAACGACTTCCACGCTACAAGATTTGAAAAAGCAATGTTAGATGAAGGTTTTGAATATAATATGGATATTTATAACCTCGTTGCTAACTACTATGATAAGAAACCATATAGTATTAATGACAGTAATTATGATATATCTTGTCAATATAATGCTTTCCAAGGTAATAC
The DNA here is from genome assembly GCA_934133115.1 of uncultured Bacilli bacterium. Next base: position 5,096 of record CAKPAV010000027.1, on the reverse strand, counting down.
TTATGATAAGAATGGTAATTTATTAATTGCACCAACCAAATTCCCATATGATAACGAACCAGAAGTAAAAGCATATACTCAAACATACCCAAGTTTAAATGGTAAAACTTTGCTTGATAGCGCTAAAGAATATAGTGATGTGGCAATTTATGCTATTTCACGTGCCGGTTCAGAAGATACTGATTTAAATCATAATTTATGTAAATTAACAAGTCGAGAAGCCGATATGATTAATTTCTTAGCAGAAAATTTTGATAAAGTAATTATCTTAATTAATTCATCAAATCCTATGGAATTAAAATTATTAGAACAAGAAGGCATCGATAGTGTATTATGGATTGGTCACCCAGGTTTAACAGGTAATAAAGCTGTTGCAAAAATCATATCAGGTGAATATAATCCATCTGGTAAAATGGCCGATACTTGGGCATATGATATTACAAGTGCTCCATCATTCCAATCATTTGGACCAGACACAACTAAATCTAGTTCTTCATTAGGTAAAAGCATTGTTGAATATAGGGAAGGTATTTATGTTGGATATCGCTATTACACTACAAGAGCTTATGAAGATGATAATTTTAATTATGATGATTATGTACAATATTCATTTGGTGAAGGATATTCTTATACAACATTTGAAAAACATATTTCAGAATATGAATTTGATGGAGAAACAAATAAATTATCTGTGCAAGTAGCAGTGAAAAATACTGGTGACGTAGCAGGTAAAGAAGTAGTGGAATTATATTTAACCGCTCCATATAATAAAGGTGGCATTGAAAAAGCTTATGTCGAATTAGCGGGTTATGCTAAAACCAATGAACTTAAACCTAATGAAACATATTATGCACGTATTGATATTGATTTAGAAGATTTAGCTTCTTGGGATAGCAATAATGGTAATTATGTTTTAGAAAAAGGTACATATGTTCTTTCTCTTCGTGATGACTGTAATACTTTAACTAAAGTTACGGGAAGTAATAAAAATACAATTACTTTTGAATATAAGAATGATGTGAGATTCTTAAAAGGTGATGGTGGAGCCAATTATAAAAATCAATTTAGTGATTGTGAATATGGTCCGCATCAAGATAAGATTCAATATATGACACGCAGTGATTTTGCTGGTACATTCCCAAAAACTTCTGATATTAACACTAATGATATATCAGATAATGCAAAAAACGCTTTAAAGAATAAATCATATAGCACCGATAAAACATTAACCGGTAATATAGATTTAAATCAAAAGAATGGTTTGACATTGCGTGATTTAAAAGGCGCTGACTATGATGATCCGCGTTGGGAACAACTCTTAGCTCAACTATCCAAACAAGAGTTAATTGACTTAGTTGATAATGGTGGTTTCCAAACTATCAAAATTGATTCAATTAGTAAACGTTTAACTTATGATGATGATGGTCCAGCTTCAATTCAAGTTAAGGGGACTGGCTATGTTGGTGAAGTAGTAATAGCTTCAACTTGGAATTTAGATGCCGCTAAATTGATGGGTGAATCAATTGGCAAAGAAGGAGCCGCTATGGGACTAACTGGTTGGTACGCTCCCGGACTTAATATTCATCGCTGCGCGACTGGCGGTAGAAACTTTGAATATTATAGTGAAGATCCAATGCTTTCAGGAAGTATGGGCGGATATGTGGCAAAAGGTACTGCTAAGTATGGTGTCTTTACTTATGCTAAACATATTGCACTTAATGACCAAGAAACTGAACGTCAAAACTTAACTGTTTGGGCTAATGAACAATCAATACGTCAAATCTATTTACGTCCTTTTGAAATTTATGTTAAAGAAGGCGGACTAGGATTTATGTCATCTTTCTCGCGTATTGGTAGTGTTTGGAGCGGAGCACATGGTTTCCTTAATAGCGTATGTCGTCATGAATGGGGATTTAAAGGCGTAGTAATCACAGACTGGATTAATCCTAACTTAATGCCTGTTAATATGGGCATCCGAGGTGGAAATGATTTATGGCTACTTAAAAACACCATTAGCGGTGCTTCTAAATTAGCAAATGAAACTCCTCATGATGCAATTATATTATTAAAAAATGCTGCTCATCATATTCTTTATGCCTGCGCTAATTCAAACTGTGTCTGGACAGAAGAAGAATACCATGAATTAGGAGTTAATGTTGACTTCTCACAAATGGGTTATGACAATATTTAGAGGTGCACTTATGAAAAATAAATACAAATCAATTATTTTATTAATGGGTTTACTAGCGGTCACTTCGTGCAATAAAAGTTCTGCTAGTACATCAAACTCTTCTTCAACTTCAAATTCTAGTAACGGTAATACCGAAACTGAAGTCAATGAATCAATCACAGTAATGTCTTGTAACCTTGATCAAGGACACCAAAATAACAACTATTATCATGAATTAGTAAAAAATCAAATTATTAGTGTTATGCCTGATTTACTTGGAGTGCAAGAAGAAGGAGAAGGTTGGACACTTGCTTTAGAAAGTAGTCTCGAAGAATATGGCTATCAACATATTTATCAATCTCGAGGTGGTAGTTTTCCTGAAGCCAGTGGTATCTTTATTAAATTAGATCGTTTTACTATTAAAGAAAGCGGAACATTTTGGTTTGGTGATGATGAAAATGCCTCAAGCGGATATATTGCTTCCGAATGGGGCGCTTCATTCCCTCGTGTATGCTCATGGGCTTTATTAACCGATAGATATACCAATAAAGATATAAGCTATTTTAATGCTCATTTAGAGTATAATCATGCTTATGGAAATATGAATGGTGAAGCGACAGAAACAAATAATACTAAATTATGTCGTAAAAATTCTTGCTTACAAGTAATTAATCATATGAAAAAGCTTAATGTTCCAGGTTTCTTTACGGGAGATTTAAATTATTGGCGTGAAGAAGAAAATGAAACATATCAAGCATGTTTAGAATATTTTGATGATTCTTGGGCAAGTTATAAGGACAGCCAAAAAATGTGTACATTCCATAATTATGGAAAAGAATTAGATGAATCAACACGTGAACATCCATATTCACCAATTGATTATATATTCTCTTCTAAAGACAAATTTGAAATTAATAACTTTGTAATTATGAATAATGAAGGAAACAAAGAAAGCGATTTTGCTAGTGATCATTTCTTTGTACACGCTAATTTCACTTATAAATAATAGGGATAATTTAATTTTAAGTTAATAATACCGAGACTTGAATTTTCTTTCTAAAAATTCAAGTCTTTTATAAATTATTGAATTAAAATATTTTATCTTATAAAATAATATTACGTAAAGGAGTATGTTATTAATGTACGCATATGAAATTTTTGAAACAATTAAAAATAATACTGAAAGAAGAATTGAACAAGAAGGTAATTCTTGTGTTGCTAGTTTAGCAAATGATTTATATCGTCGATTAATATATAACGAGGGATTTGATAAACAAACTGCTTATGATGTAGTTATGGGTGCATTTGCGTGTGTTGCTTGTAATGATGGGAAAATATCTAATCAAGAATATTATGCCATGCAAAAAATTATTGAAGCAGGGGATAATTTTACATATGATGATTTTTTTAATCGAATGCTCAAATATAATAAGCAAGAATGGCGTAATAAAACCATCCAAGTATTTCAATCATTAACAGATAGACAAGATGCTGTTCAATTTTTATACTTCACAACCGCAGTTGCTTTAATAGATAATAATTTAGCCCAAAATGAAGAATTATTTATTACTTCACTTTGTGGTGTAGTTCGTGATCGTTTTGATCTTTAAATAAATTATTTATCAACTAATAATGCTATAACTGGTTTACCATTTTTGTCTAATAATGGTGTGATACCTGTTCCATATGTATTACATATTATTAAATAAGTAACGCCAGTTTTTTTATCGACTATTAATGACTTATCGGCGCCAAAAACAGTTGTGTCTTCTTTATATACTTCAACAAATCTTGTTTCTTTATTAGTTTTCTTATTAGTTTTCATAATACTCCTTATTGAATTTCTTTTTCCTTAACAACAATTATCGCTTTAGCGCTATTGGTAATAGAAAAAGATATGAACTCATAATTTTCCTCTTCAAGTTCATTGATTTTTTCTTCAAGTTTTTTAGACATAATATCAGCTCTAGGATGATAATCGATTACAAATGTTTTATATGGCATAATTATTCTCCTTACGACATTATTTTACTAAATAACTTGTAAAGCAGCAATTTAACGATGTAAAAAAAGTTGTAAATAAAAACTATGGTAGCAAATTAGAGATACCATAGTTAATAATTAGTTATATTGAATATGATCATTTCATATCATAACCAAATTCTTTTAATTTTTCTTTCATTAAATCTAAATCTAAATCATTTTCATATTTAATGACGACATTGTTTTTCCTTGCAGAAGCTTTAACGTTTTTAACATCAAAATTTTTACGAATAATGTCATTAACATGTGCTTCACACATTCCGCATTTCATACCTTCAACAGGTATAGTTATTTCTTTATAATCTTTTTTCTTGAAAAATAGCATATTATTCACTCCTTAGTTAGTATCATCTAACTAATGAAATTATAATTCTTTTTTTTATAATGTCAATTAATTAACTTTATATCATAAATTTTAATCTAAAAAATAAAATATATTAGGTGATAAAATGAATAGTTATATATTTGATAAAAGAATTCAATTAAAAGAAGCTCCGCAAAAAGTTAATTCTGTAGTATTAGAAAATGCTTTTAATTATGTAAAAGTAAAAGAAGGAATTCATGTAATGGGGAAAATTGGTATTACTGGAGAATGTTCTTGTGATGAACATTGTTTCCCTTTTGTGGATACTTTAGACATTGATTTAATTGTTCCAGGCAATGTTATTGGTAGTTTAAAATCACTTAAATTAGTTATTGATAATTATGATTATCATATTGTGGACGATTGTTTAAATTTTAAAATTAAATGTAATCTCGAAGGATATGATAATTCTAAAGAGGAATTAGAAATTGATAAAGCATTTGAAGAAGCGACAAGTAATTTATCAATTGATAATAAAAATGAATTATTAGAACAATTTAGAGAAACATTATCAAACGA
>CAKPAV010000026.1 GCA_934133115.1 uncultured Bacilli bacterium | reverse complement strand
ATATAATACAAGTGAAAATTGTCTAATTTTTCTTTACCTTCAAATGGTAAAGTTATCTCATTTAACCTATAACATCTATTAATCATTCCTGAATTTATTAATTTAGCAATGACATCATTATAATCTTTAAATTTTGCTTTGGAATATAACTTAGAGATTGTAAATTTATGATTGTCACGCATAAGTTGTGTTGCTACATTTGCATATAAGTATTTATATTTTGGAGTTCCTAATTCATCGATATACTTTTCTAATCTTTCACTTATATAATTAAAGACATCTGCTTGTATATCAAACACTTTATTTAAAACATCACTTTTTAGTGATTCTTCAACTGCCTTTGGTAAACCACCTATACAAGTATATTTGCGAAATAAATATGAAAATCTAGATGATTTATCTGATTTAAGCTGTTGCATTTTTGTTAAAGAAATATATAAATCTTCAATTTTATCAGTATCATAACCTTCAGCCCATAAATATTCTTCAAAATCCAAAGGATATAATCGATACTCTTCAATAAATGGTTCTACTTCTTTAATTTTGTCATACATTTCTAATGTAAATCCACTATAAATTACATCGAAATCTTTATTTTCTTTAAATAATTTTGATGTTTCTAAAGCATTAAGACATAATTCAACATTATCAAAAAACAATAATGTCTTACTAGAACTAAATTTCACTTCTTTATTTAATAATAAAATGTTCTTAAGAATACTAGAAAGATTATGTTTTTTCTCAAACATTTCAATGTATTTGTGATTGTTAGCAAAATCTATTTTGATAAATGCTTCATATTGATTTTTTAAATTCTCGATGGATGTTGTTTTACCGACTTGACACATTCCAGTTACAACCAATGGTTTTTTCTCTTTTTTTTGTTTCCAATCTAATAAAAAACTATCAATTTTTCTTTTTAACATAAAATCACCGTCATTATTTTACATATTTTAGTCAATTTAATAAACATATTTTAAAATGACAAATTAACTATATGTTACTTTTTTTAGTGTGATTTTTTATTACATTTATTGAAAAATACCAGCAATTGTGTGATATTTTGCTGATTTTTTCTTGATTTTTGAATTTTGTTTCCTTTTTCCGCGCTTTGAATTTGTCATTTGCCAAAAGACAAATTCAAGTGAAAATAGCATAAAGCAAACTTGCTAGTCTTTAATAATTGTTTTGATTAATAATTAATTTAATTTAATAATATCTCGCAAACTAAATTTATCTTTATGAATTTTTCCACGCTTTTTTACATATTCATTTAGCAATTCTATAATATCTTTATTGCTCATAGAATAAAAATAATCAGTAATAAATTTTGATTGTTTTTTATACTCATTGTTATGCATTTTATAAAAAATGCTTGGTTTAATTTTTGTTTTACATTTTATATATTTATCAAATAAGTTTTCTTTTATGATAAACAAAATTTCAAATTCCGGTGTTGTTAAAACATCTACTATTTGTTTTATTTTACTTGGTAAAATTTGCTTAGGAATTTTTAATGCATCTGAAAGTTTATCACCAACTCTATAGATTGTGACGCTATCGCTCATTGGTAGCATTTGTATAAACCCCATTATTTCACCATTAATTTGTCTTTGATGAAATATTTTTTCCGCTAGTAGTTCATCTTTATTAAACATAAGCAAATCTTTTTCTAATAATACTTCTAAAAATGATAATTCTACAGTTCCTTCAGTCATTATTAGTTTGTAGTTCATTTAACACATTTCTCCTTACTTCAATTAATTGTTTGTAATTCAAAGCTGTATCAAAGACATTATTATCAAACTGTTTACTTTTTAACAATTCAGTTCGAACTTCAAAATCCGAATATAGATTTTTTGCATCTATTTTTCCGTTATATTTATGAGTAATGAAAATACCATCTCTCCTAGACAAGTAATCTAATATTTCTACATAGTGTGTGCTAAAAACCAATTGTGCTCCCTTTTTATTAATTGAAGAATCATTAAACAAAAACAGCAAATTATAAACAAGATTTTTTTGGAAACAGCTTTCTATTTCATCAACAATAAATGGTTTACCATCTTTTAAAGCATTGATTCCTCGAATATATAGTTCAACACCTCTAAGTGTGCCAATATACACATTAATTCAAATCTACTAATAATTATTTCTCTTTCATTAAATCGCTTAAATTTAACATAATTACTATTATCACAAATTATATACTCGATGCTATCATCTAACAATTTAATTATGGCAGTGGATAATTCTATTGAACAAGCATTTAAAGCATTAAAAAATGTGTTTCGAACAATTCTGTCATCAAAATTTGTAAGATTATTTGTATAAAACTGATCCACCAACAACTTATCTTTTGACAATTTAACTATTGCTGATGTGTCATTTAATGAACTTTGTAATAATTCTTTTTTTTCTTTTTTGTTTAATTCAAATAGTTCAATGTTCTTAAGTCCTTTTGTTTTATCATATTTAGCAACATAAAGTTTCTCATTAATAATAGGAGAATATTTATTTTCCAAAGATATCGTTTTTGGATCCAGTCTTAAAAAATCACAAGAATATGAATAAAGATGTTTATCCAAATAAAATAGAATACTAATATTAATTGCATCCTTATTAAATTCACGAGCAACATATTCCCATCTACCAGTTTGCATAAATATATAGGTTTTTAAAATTAATGTTAAAATTGTTGACTTTCCTGATGAATTTCCGCCAACAAATGCCAAACTAGCAAATGTATACAAGCCCTCATCTATTTTTATAATCTCTTTTGTCAAATCCTTGTTATATACTCTTGCCTTAGTTGTAAGATTGATCTCAAAATCATCTTTTAACATTTTAAAACCATTTACTTTTATTTTTAATATTTTAAGCATTAAAATTCCTCCCAACCATTAAAATTATAAATGTTTTTGATTTTTTAGTCAAGTTTCAAACATTTTTTATGTTTAAAACCTATTATTAATTAATTTATGATTTTTTTAAATTTTTATTCTCTTTTATTGAGATTTTTTTAATAAAAAAACGCAAATTATAATTTTAAAATCATAATCCACGCTTTTATTTACCTTTAATAAGTCTAAAATATTTATACTTTTAAATCTCCATCTTTGATTAAGTTAAATTTTCTAAATAACAAATCAATAAAAAGCACTAAAACTATCGGTGCTATAATTTCTAAGCCAAATATTGAAACCCATGTTTGCCAATTATTTACGCCCATTGTAGAAAGAGTTCCAATCTGTCCTACTAGTCCTGCTGTTCCCATGCCCGCTGAAGATCCAAAACATTCTGTTTTTAGAACCATTGTAGCAATTGGTCCAAGAATAGCGCTTGCAATTATCGTCGGAAGCCATATGATAGGTTTTTTAAGAATGTTTTTAAATTGGAGCATTGATGTTCCCACACCTATTGATAACACCATTCCAATGTTATTATCTTTTCTTGACTGAATAGCAAAGCCAACCATTTGTGTACAACATCCTACAATTGCAGCACCAGATGCAATAGCAAGTCCACTACCATGTGTACATTCTTCACCAACAAATATCATCGCTGCAATTGCTGCGCTTGATATCGGAGCGGTCAAAGCCATTCCCATTAACACTGCGACTACCACGCCCATAATAAATGGTTGAGCTTGAGTTGCATTACCAATAAGCCATTGAATACCATAAGTAATATAAATAACCGGATATCTTAAAAGCATTGCTAAAATAGTAGCCACAATTACTCCAAATAAAGGAACTAATAAAATATCAATTGCAGTTTTCTTTCTTAACACTAATTTAATAAATATAGCTACTAATATACAAACAAAATATATTGTCAATGGATCACCAATTTTAAAGCCATTGCTAACTGTTTGATTAGTAACAAATTTTGTTGTTAATGATAAATAAGCAGCTATTTCTCCACTTGCGGCCATTACAATAGTTTTTAATGAATCAAATTTTAAGGCAAAAGCAATACCAACACCAATGCCCGCACCTGTTAATAGTTGCAAGCATTTGGCAATGCCATCACTTGTACCATTACCTAATATTTGATAAATAAATTGACAAAAATTATTATTACCATAACTAAATAAAGTACCAATAGTGCCAATAATTGTTCCTATGATAAGTGTGGCAAAAAGTCCATATGCCATTCCATTTGTAGTAGATATCAGAAACTGATATGCTGATTTAATTTTTTCTTTCATAAAAATCACCTCAAAAAACTAAACAAAGCATATCACTTTTTAGCGTAAAAAGCCACTATTTATTATACTTTATTTCCTATTATATAATCATCTAATCCTTTATAAATTGTTTTGGCAATTTTTTCTTGATATTTATCATCTAATAATAATTCTCTTTCTTTATAATTAGATAAAAATCCACACTCAACAAGTATACCCGGTGCATTAGTGTGTTTAAATAAATAAAAGTTTTCTGGATGAATTGGTTTACTTGTTTTAGCTAACTCATTTAAATTTTTCATAACACTCATAGCCATATTCTTAGAAATATCATCGTTTCTTTTATAATAAACCATCGGGCCATAAACGTTTTTGTTAGAAGGATAAGAGTTTAAGTGTAAGGAAACAAAGTAGTCCGCACCTGAACAATTAATAAACTCTACACGCTTTTTTAAATCTTCTCGTTTCCTATTTTTGGCATATTGTGATGCAAGATCATAATCATCAACTCTCGTTAAAGATGATATCGCTCCATCTTCAATACAGATATTCATTAATTTTGTGGCAATGCTTAAATTAATTTCATCTTCTAAAACATTTTCATAACATGTACCATTATCTTTTCCACCATGTCCAGGATCAATCACAATATTTATTCCAAATAAAGAAACATGTTTATTATTAGTCGTGTTATTATCCAATTTAACAAAAGTTATAAGTAATAACCCTATTATTAAAAAGCAAAGTATTTTCATCATATCACCTATAAAAAGATATGAAAAAAGTATAAAAAAAAGTCCAGCCATATAAGACTGAACTTTTGATTCCACAAATTGATTATCTCTTTGAGAATTGTGGTGCACGACGTGCAGCTTTAAGACCGTACTTCTTACGTTCCTTAGCACGTGCGTTACGAGTTAACATTCCTGCAACTTTTAATGTTCCACGAACATCGCCAGTTTCAAGTAATGCTCTAGCAATACCTAATCTAATTGCACCAGCTTGTCCTGTAAAGCCACCACCATTAACATTACAGACAACATCGAATTTGTCTGCGCTACTAGTTAATTCTAATGGTTGTTTTAAGTCCATAACTAATGTTGCATAAGGCATGTACTCATTAACATCACGTCCATTAACTGTGATTGAACCTTTTCCAGGAACTAAATAGACACGCGCAACAGAGCTTTTTCTACGACCTGTACCGTAATAACGGACTTCTTTGTTCTTTTTTGCCATCTCTTTTTACCTCCTAGCGTTTGAATTCAAGCACTTCTGGTTTTTGTGCTTCGTGTTTGTGATCTGGTCCTTCGTAAACGAATAACTTTGTGTAGATTTGTCTTCCAAGACGTCCTTTAGGTAACATACCCCAGACAGCTCTTTCAACCATTTCTACTGGATATTCTTTTAACATTGTTCCAGCAGTACGAGTTCTCAATCCACCAGCGTATTGACTTACGTTGTAGTACTTTTTATTGTGGATTTTGTCGCCTGTTAACATAACTTTTTCAGCGTTAACGACGATAACATAGTCTCCGCAGTCGATATTTGGAGTATAGATAGGTTTGTTTTTACCCATTAATACTACTGCGACTTCAGAAGCTAGACGGCCTAATGGTTTGTCTGTCGCATCGATGACTAACCATTTACGATTAATTTCATTTGGTTTTGCAATTGTTGTTTGACGTTGCATAATTAATCCTCCCTTACCAAATTGTTTGTCTTACCGGGACTACAATCAGGCTTTTGTGCCACTTAAAATAATATATATATTATTTGCCAAAGTCAAGCAATTTTTTCACAAAATATTCGCTCATAACTGTTTTATTGCAATAGAGTATGATTTCATTTTTGCAATTATACATTAAAAACATAAGCAAGTTACGTGTAAATGCCAAAAAACGAATGCCAACGCATTCGTTTTCAGGAAAGGAAATATAATAAATTTAACATAAATGCAATTTAATAATGCTAATAGTTTTAGACTTTAACAAATAAATTTGATGTCTAATTACTATTACCAACAAAGCAATTTTAATTTGATGTCGCTTTGTAAAAAGAATTATAAACCTTAAATCTTAATCTGTCAACTATTTTTTTCAAAAGTTAAAAAGTGGTTAAAAAAAGCCCATTTTCATGGGCTCAAATGATAGCACTTGGAAATTAGTCTTCAAACATATCGCAGTTATGATAGACAGCTTGGACATCTTGACAATCGTCTAATAAATCTAACATATCTTTGAATTTTTGTAAGTCTTCAGGGCTTGGTTTAACTAAATCATTTGGAAGCATTGTAATTTCTGCTTTTTCAAATTCAGTAATTCCATCTTCTCCTAAAACTTTCTTAGCATCATTTAATGATGTTGGTGCAACATGTACTTCAACATATCCATCTTCATCTTTAGTTACTTCGGTGACATCAACGTCAGACATAATTAATAATTCTTCAATTTCTTCAACTGATTTGCTAGACTTAAAGACTAACATACCTGCTTCTGTAAAGTTATAAGAAACACTACCAGGTGTACCTAAGTGTCCACCTTTTTTACCAACTGCAGTCTTAACTTCAACATAAGCACGGTTAGCGTTATCAGATAAAGTATCAATAATGATAGCGACATTACCAGCACCAAATCCTTCAAATCTTCCTTGAATATAAGATTCTCCAGAACCACCTTTGGCTTTTTCGATAGCTCTTGTAATAACATCCTTTGGTAAGTTTTGGCCTTTATATTTTTCAATTGCAGCCTTTAATGCAAGGTTATTAACTGGATCAGGAACTCCAGATTTAGCAGCCATATAAATTTCTTTAGAGGCTCTCATACATAATGCAGATTTTTTTGCAGCAGTTGCCGCCATTGATGCAGCACGAACTTCATGTGCTCTTCCCATAAACATCTCTCCTTTTATATTAGTTGATTTCTATCGTTAAAATTATAGCACTTATAATATTGCGTTTCACTAGAAAATTGCAAATATTAATAACTTTTTAATCATTTACAATGCTTTTTTCGTTAATAATCATGTTTTGATCATGATTTAAGCCTAATTCTCGAATCCAAGCTAAAGCAATACTATATTCATTAGTGGTAAAGTGTTTTGGCGAATGGGCATCAACACCAATTACCACACGGCATCCATATTTAGCCACTATTTTCCAAAATGGTTTATATGGATATAAATATCTTTTTTCTTCCCCAACTTTAACTATTCCTCTTCTAATGCCACCTAAATTTATTTCTAATGGCACATCATATTTTAAAGAGGCTTTGCATATTTCATGAGCCACTAATTTAGCGGTGGAATCAAATTTTTCATAAGCTGCCATATATAAATCAGGATGTACTAAAATAGAAAATAATCCAGTCGACATCGCTTTAACAACTAAATTTTTATAACTTATTAAGCGATCTTTTTCATGGACGTGTCCAAAATAATCAATAATTCTTCCATTAGCAAAACTAAAGTGTTGTCCTAAAATCAAGTAATCTACTTTATGCGTTTCTAATAAAGAACGATAATAACTTTCAAAACTCTCATCATATTCTGCTTCAAAACCTAAATATATTTTAATTCGTTCTTTGTATTTCTCTTTTAAAGCATTAATAGAAGCAAAATATCCTTCCGCTTCTTTAAAGTCTCCACGGACATTAGGCTGAGAAAAATTAGGAAGCATAACGTGATCAGAAAATCCTAATTTTCTTACACCGGCCGCGATAGCTTCTAATACATATTCTTCATCTTCGCCATCGGCGTGTCCACATCGGTAAGTATGTGTATGATAACAATACGGAATCATAACTATACATCTCCTTCATATTTAACATCAACAAGATATAACCCTTGTGGTGGTGCTTTATATATCACTGGCATTCTATTAGTATCTTCTAATTTATTAACGATAAAGCTTTTATCTTCTTTTCCTATTCCAATAGCGATTAATGTTCCTACAATCATTCTTACCATATAACGCATAAAACCATTACCAATTAATGTTATTTCTAAAACATCCTCGTCTTGTTTTACGTCAATTGAATTAATCGTACGTACATAATCATGATTATCTTCTTCTTTAGTAGTAAAGTTTTTAAAATTATGTTCACCAACAAATAATTCTTTAGCTTCTAATACTTTATTAACATCCAATTTTCTTTTAAATTCATAACGATAATTTTCATAAAATGGATTTGCTTCGCCCATATTCAAAATGTACTTATATGTTTTCAATAAAGCATGTAAACGCGGATGGAAACTATCATCAACAAATTGAATAGCGTTAACATGAATATCATTAGGAAGCATTCTATTTAAAGAATAACGTAATAAAGCCAAATCACTAACTTCTTTATTTGGCATAAATGTTACAACTTGTTTTAAAGCATGCACACCTGCATCAGTTCTTCCAGAAGCACTAATAACAATATCTGTATTAAAAATACGTGACAAAACTGTTTCAATTTCTTGTTGCACTGTTCTTTCTTTTATTTGTCTTTGAAAGCCTTTGAAGTTATGCCCATCATAACTTATATCTAATCTAATACGCATAATTAACCTCCTATTAAATTAGAAATAAGTACCACAAAATCAATATGGCTAATAGATACATATAAAACACCTGCTAAGAAAATCATTAATAAAATGATAGCAATTGTATCATTAACTCGCCACTTTAATAAACGATATCTTGTTCTTTTAGCACCTGGATTATATCCTCTTGCTTCCATAGCATTAGCAAGTTCTTCACTACGTTGAAAAGCCGATACAAGTAAAGGAATAATAAGAGACACAATCGCTCTTACTTTTTCTTTAAGTTTTCCATTTTCAAAATCAACGCCTCGGCTAGCTTGGGCTTTCATAATGCGATCCGTTTCATCAAGTAATGTCGGAATAAAACGTAAAGCAATTGAAATAGTCATAGCAATTTCATGAGTCGGGCATTTAACAAGACGGAGTGGTGTTAAATACCATTCTAATGCATATGTTAAATCTAATGGTGTGGTTGTCGCGGTTAAAACCATAGTTAAAGAAAGCATTAATACTAATCTAATAAAAATATAAGCAGTATCAAATAACGCTTTATGATAAATCTTAAGTTTTCCAAAAAGTAAAAAATAATCACCACTATTAGGAAGTAAAAGATTAATAATTAAAAGTACTATTACCATAAACCATAGCGATTTTAATTGTTTAAATAACATCGATAATTTTACATGTGCAATACACATAATGATAAAAATAATAAGTGCAATAATTGCATACATTATAAAATTCATATACATTGTCCCATTACCTGGGAAGCGTAAGAAAATACTCACCATAAAAATGATAAGCGCTAATATCTTTAATCTTGGATCCATTTTATGGATTTTAGAATCATATGGGATGTAGCGGCCAATAGTCATATTATTCATGTTTATTACCCGCTTTCTTTATTTCTCTTACTAAATCATGAATGTTTTTAACATTCTTAATATCAATATTCATTCCTTTATTAATAAGTTTTATTGCTAAATCAAAAACACTTGGATAATCTAAGCTTAGTTCTTGATAATCTGGACTTGAGAATAAAGAAACCGGATCAGTTTCTTTCATTACTTTTCCATCTTTCATAACTATTACGTGACTTGCATATTCTAAGACTAAATCCATATCATGTGTAACCATAATAATTTTAGTACCTTGGTTATGAATACGTTTAAATAATTCCATCATAGATTTAGCGCCTTTAGGGTCTAATCCAGCAGTCGGTTCATCAAGTATTAATACTTTAGGATTAATAGCAATAATCCCAGCAATTGCGACACGTCTTTTTTCTCCTCCACTAAGTTCAAATGGAGAACGTTCAAAATAACTCTCATCTAATCCTACCGCTAGTATGGCTTGTTTAGCTTTTTCAGTGGCTGTTTTTTCATTATCGCCAAAGTTTTTTGGCCCAAAAGCCACATCTTTTAATACTGTGTCTTCAAATAATTGATATTCTGGAAATTGAAATACTAAGCCAATTTCTTTTCGAATATCTTTAATATGTTTATTTTTCTTTTTTTGTGAAGTTATTTGATAATCACCAACAAATATAGTACCTTTACTCGGAATTAATAAACCATTAATATGTTGCACTAATGTTGATTTGCCTGACCCAGTTTGCCCGACAAGCGCTACAAAATCATAATTAGACAAATCAATGTTAATATCATTAAGCCCAATTTGTTCTAATGGTGTACGCGGAGAATAAATATGAAAAACGTGTTCAAATCTTATTGGCATAATTTATTCACCAACTCTTCTATAGTATTAACATCTTTAACGTCAATACCTTCATTAATTAAAGCATTTTTAACATTCATAATAAACGGCAAATCCAAGTCAATACTTGCTAATAATTTTTCATTAGCAAATACTTCTTTTGGTGTTCCTTGAAGTAACACTTCACCACTATTTAAAACTATTACTTCATCAGAGTTATAAGCTTCTTCAATATCATGAGTAATAGATATGATAGTAATATTAGGATTCTCTTTTTTTAATTCTAAAATATATCCGCGAATATCTTTTTTTCCTTTTGGATCAAGCATTGCGGTTGCCTCATCAAAAATAATAATACTTGGTTTCATGGCAAGTACACCCGCAATAGCGACACGTTGTTTTTGACCGCCTGATAATCTAGTTGGTTCTTTATCTAAAAAATCATACATTCCAACTTTTTTAGCATAGTTATCGATAATTTCATCCATATCTTTATGAGGTATACAATGATTTTCTAAGCCAAAAGCAATATCGTCTCTAACTGTAGCACCAATAAATTGATTATCCGGGTTTTGGAATACAATACCAACTTTTTGACGTACTTCACGAATGTTTTTTTCACTTAAGACATCGCCAAAAATCTCGATTGTACCAGATCGAGTTTCTAATAATCCCACGATAAGTTTTGCTAATGTAGATTTACCAGATCCATTATGTCCAATCAAGGAGACATATTTTCCTTCTTCGACATCAATGCTAATATTTTTAAGTGCTTTTACCTTATCATCATAAGAAAACGTTAAATTTTTTATTGATAGTGCAACGCCCATCTCATTTCACCTTTCTATGCTTTACTTCCACAACTACTACTAAAGCGACAAACAACAAAACTACGCCA
>CAKPAV010000025.1 GCA_934133115.1 uncultured Bacilli bacterium | reverse complement strand
ATACATATAAATAATTATCATTACTTTGAAGCGAACGCATCTTATATCCGCCCCATTTTACATCAGTATTACTTTCTAAAGTTATTTTTTCTCCTATTTGATTAAAATCACCATCAAATAATAATAAGAAAGAATTAGAATACCACCATACTGGTCGAACTGATAAAGCATAAATGTCTAACTTTTCGTTATATTCAAATGCAGTAATAGAGCCAGATTCATCCCAATCAGCAAACATCGTAGAGAAATCTGGGAATTTAAATTCCGGACACGCTACTTCGGTCAATGTTTCTTTATCAAAGGCTTGGAATTTGCCTTGATAATTAGTAACAATAATTTTATCTTTAATCAAAGTAATATTGCCTGAATCCCATGTCCAATCTTTACTATCAGGTCCGATTAAGAATTTATTAGATTTAGAAACAAATGTCTTTTCTTCAATACTATATTTAGTTAGTTTAGCTTCATGATTTAATTCATCCGCAAAAAGATAATAAATATAATTGTCATCACTACATCCACCTTGCACATGAGTAAATCCATCAATAGCGGCTGGTGTTCCTTCACCAAATACACATTCTCTATTAAATTCAACACTATCATTAGACATAACAAATTCACCAAGTGTTGTATCTTTTAAATTTGAATTTGTGCTAGTTACATCAATATCACCTAAATCAAAGGAATCTTTTAAACATTTTATAACAACATTGTTATTTCCTTTAAATAATTTCACATCATTTATAGATAAAACTTCAAATTCATTTTCTTTTGATATAACAACATTTTTATCAATGCTATTTAAGGAATTATTAACTGTGACTCCTAATAAATTATTTAATTTACTATCTTTTGATATGCTTCTTAATTTTAATTTAATATTACCCATAAAATTATGAGAAGCAGTAAATTTAAAAGTTGCACTTGAATCACTTATAAATGATACATAATCACTATGTGCAGTAGCATTTTCTAATGTTCCACTTATCGCTTCAACTTTCGAAGATACATTAATATCTACATCAATTTGCTTACCATTAATATTAAGTTTTAAAATTGTTTTATCACCTAAAGTTACGATATCATCGCCATTAACTATCGTATAATCTGTACTTGTTAATAGCAATTTATTTCCGCTTGCATATGTCGCTCTTAAAATAAAATTATTTGTAGATAATTTAAGTCCCGCTGAAGCGTATGAGTCGTTAGCGTCAATAGAAACTATATCGCCATTATCATAATCTTTTTCTTCTACAACTGTAATAGGAAGCAAATAATCCACTGTCTCATTATCTTTAGTAAATGAAATTTTAATATTTTTAGTACTTGTCGCTAAAGTCTTATTTTCTATTACAAATTTATCAACATTTATAATTGTGCCATCATTATACTTAGCTTCTAATGTTAAACCTTCATCATCAAATGTTTCTCCTGCTTTATAATAAACTTTATATGGCATTGTTAAAGGATACAAACTCGATAATTTAACATCAATTAAAGTAATATCAAGAGAACTTGTAAATCCTTTATAAGACACACTTATAGTTCCTCCGTTAATAGCAAAATCACTTGGAATTTCCATATTATAATCAGAAGGACTAATTTCATCGGTAATAGTTTCTAATTCACTTATTGCATAAGTTCCCTCAACAACAAAATCAGTTTTAACAGGATTAGCTTTACCATTTTTATAGAAAGCTTTACCATCTTGTAATCTCACACTAATGGACTGAAGTATGGGTTCATCATATGTTTGATTATTGCTTGGTTTTGGTTTATTAGCTATCGCATTATCATAATAATGCTTATAAGATATATAGGAGGCCGTTGGTACAATTATACTTGATAAAACAGCAACTGACGAAATAGCAATAAGAATTATTTTTTCTAATTTAAACATTTTCATTGTCGTTTCCTCCTTTATTTAAAAGTTTTAAGATATCTTCTCTAAATAAGAAATAAAGCCAAATCAAACATGCAAATGATATTAATATATCTAAATCTACTAAAACAACGCGCCACCACGCCCAAGAGTTAATTGAATAGCTACTTGTAATCTTGCTATCGGTATTAGATTTGTTGTATACATCATTTTGATATTGTACCCTTAAATAAGAATAAGTAACATGATGCGCCGCTTCTCTTAATTGGTATTGAAGGCGATTAGAAGATGACTTGCTATAATTTAATGTATAGCCAGATTTACTAGCATTTAAAGGTGTTTCCATACCTAAATCTCCACCAACTCTTAGTGCTTCATCCATATTCATATAATCAGCATTATCCACACCAGCACAGTCAGTAATAAGTGCTCCTTTGAATCCCCATTCTTTTCTTACAATAGCGTCGATTAAACCAACGCTACCGCCTGACCAATTTGCACCTACGCGGTTATAAGAAGACATTAATGCCACACAATCGCCTTCTTGTATGGCCATTTGGAATGGCTTTAAATATATTTCTCTTAATGCTTGTTCTGTACACCAAGTAAAAGCACCTACTCTTCTTGCTTCACCATTATTTAAAGCAAGGTGTTTAATATAAGCATATCTACCTGTGTTTTGAATACCTATTATAGCATTAGTTAACATAGCGCCTGTTAAATAGCTATCTTCTGACAAATATTCAAAGTTTCTACCACAAATTGGGCTTCTATGAATATTACAGCCAAATCCATATAAACCATTAACGCCTAAAGCATTCATTTCTTTACCAAAACTTAAACCATAATTTTTCGCTAGTTGTTTATTCCATGTTTGTCCTAATACTGGTTCACTTGGATATCCTGTTCCACGTGGCTTACCCGTAAATCCTTTAATTTGCATTGGGCCATCATAATCAAATAATTTTGGTTTACCAATTGATGGTAATTCTTTGCTTGATGCATAGCCATTACTAACCATATTAACCACTTCTTCAATAGATAATTGATCAAGTAAATCATTCCATTTTTCATTATTATAATCTGCACCTAATTCATAACCTAATTCTGTGATATTACCCTTACTATCAGTAATTGATAAGTTATTATTTTTATTCCAAGTTACTTTTTCGTTATAAACTTGATTATTATAACTATCTGTTGTGGCATTATCCCAAGCATCTGCTTCTTGTTTTGAATATTTTCCTGCTTTAATTTGCTTATCGGTTAATGTCCTATTTGCTGGGGCTGATAAATCATTTAAAGATGGAAAAGAAGCTCTAGATATATAATTAACAACAACATTTCCATCATCATTCCCATCAACTGAAGCACCATCTAATGAAGATGCACCAGTCAAACGATTAGTGACTTCTTCACCAGTATATCTATCATTAATAACATTAATTGTATCTTCTACTTCAAATTCAAAAGTATTTTGTTCACAATCTTTTAAATTATGGGCATCAGTCATTAATTTTAAAGCATATGTTCCTTTATCTAATTCATATCCGACATGTGCGTTATTATTTTTGTCATAGCAATCATAAGAAGCAAAATCGGAAACATTAAAAGTAAACTCAAGGGTTTGAGAGAATCCCGGATTAATAATTTCTGTTTTTTCAAATCCCACTAAGTTAACATAAGATTTTTCAATTCCGCCTTTTATGTATGGAGCGGTTAAATAAAACTCTACTACATCTTGGCCGGCCATTTTACCGACATTTTCTACATTAATTTTAAAACTAATCGTACTATTTTGGTTGATAATATTATTAGTAACTACTTCTTCGCCGTTTTTAATAATCATCTCTTCTACTGACCACTTGAAATCAGTATAAGATAAACCAAAACCAAATGGATATTGAACAACGCCGTCATAGCCTTTACCATATTCATTATCGACATCTTTCCAATAATTTTCTTTATATGCTGTTTCATACCATTTATAACCAACATATATGCCTTCTATATAATCATAAAAGCCATATGGTTGATACCACGCTGCTTGTCCATAATAGTTATAAGAAACACTACTTTTAAATGAATAAGCATATGTATCCACTAATTTACCCGAAGGAGTATTTTCTCCATATAATAATTTAGGTAATGATGCGACTCCTTGTGTACCTGTTAAGCCAATTACTAAACAAGCATCTAGTCCCTGTATAGTATCTAAAAATCCTAATTCCATTGTATTCGCGGAGTTAATTAAAACTATGACATTTTCATAATTGGCGCCTACATATTTTAATAATCCTTCTTCTTCAGTAGAAATTTCCAAATCCGAACGAGTATCACCATTTTCTAAAGTATGATCTACACCTTCCGCGCCAAATCTTGTAATTGTAACAATTGCGGTATCAGAATAATTTTTAGCATTTTCTAATAAAGTATCGGAATAATATTTTTTATTAGTAATTTCTGGCTCATATAACGCATACATCGCGCGGTCTTGAGCTTCTTCAATTCTTCCAATGCCACGATAATCTTTATACATATTAACTAATTCCGAATTATAGTCAATTCCATATCTTTTTAATGCTTTTAATAGATCAATAGTAGTGGAAAAGTCATCATTTTCTGGTCTAACTCTCCCTGAACCTGAACCACCAAATCCCCAGTCAACACAAGAATGTCCAAATACATTTACCTTACGGTTAGTTTCTTTATTTAAAGGTAAAACATTTCCATCATTTTTTACTAAAACTGCACCTTCTTGAATAATTTGTTTTGATAATTTTTGTCCTTCTTCTTGTTGTCTATCTAAATCTTCACTATCATGAATTGGGGGACATAACAAACTATTTATTTCTGAAGAATAAAAGTCTGCGATTACATTGCCCACTATTACACTAGCGACAACTATAGTAATAAGAGGTAGGCAAATAATTTTCTTAATCATATTTTGTTTCACTTTACAAAATACCTCCTTTTAAGAACAATTTAATATAGAATTATTAAACAACAAACAATTATAATGTAAGCGGTTTATTGCTCGGTGCAAGTGGCTAATAAATAGCTACACTTTTACTTTATCATTTTTGATTATTAGTGAAAACATATTGTTAAAAAGCGGAAAATTTCATACTTATTTTTATAACTAATAAACTAGAAAATATAAAAATTATTAATGACAAAATAATTACAATTTTTTTAGAATTTTACACTTTTGGTTATGGGTAAATGTTTAATCCGCTAGTGCTTCAATTGCTATTTTTACATGTTCTAGTTCTAATCCATTTCCGCAAAAACTAGTTTTTATTAAATGTCTGGCTATATCAACTTCTAGATAATCAAACATTTCATCATCAAGAATAATATATTTATCAATATTAATTCCAATCTCCTTTTGCTTATCAATAAATCTAATAATTCCTTTACCCCTCATATCTGAATTACCGTCAAAAGTTTTACCTTTAATAACTAATCCTTGTTTTCTAAGTTTTTCGTCTAAATATGTAGCTAATTCATCTTGCGTTATTTTGAAATTTGGATTGCTTGTCCATCCTTCTTTCCAAGAAGAAATTAGAATAATAATTGCACCAGTCGCATCAATGATTTGTTTCAACAATGTTACTTTAGTCTCATCTATTCCAATATAATCGCCACAAGTTTCTTCAGTGTCCTGACAATTAAGGACTCCATCTACATCAAGAAAAATAACTTTAATGTTAACCACTTTTTCTTTTTCATTTTTATCAATTAAATCAATCATAGTTATACCTCTTTTCGGATTAACTATATGATTAAGGTTTATGATATTTTTTGAATGGCTTAAATATGTATCTATATCAGCACTTTTGCCATTAGCAATAATTAAAATTACATCTTAGAATTATTAGTTTGCTAACGCAAATACAACGGAAAAAAATGCGTCGCATTTACGTTGCAACGCATTTAATTGATAGCTGTTTTTATTATAGTTTTATCATCATTAGTTTAATTGTTTTATAATTTGCCTTTACATATTTTTTTGATTAAACATTTTAATCACAACCATATCAAATTATACTGCATTAGGGAAAATGTTATATTTATTAATGCCTATAATTAAAAATGAGAGTATTACAATCTTTTTGTTAATTTCAGCTAAAAATGGATTTTCTACATTTTTAGAGAAGAAAATCCACCGATTCTTTTATAATTTTTACTCTTTTAGTTGTTTTTGCATTTTAGCAATACTACAGTCTCAACATGAACGCTGGTGAAGTTAATGCTGAAAAGTTACTATTTTTGGGAATTTATGGTGAGTTTAGTGCTGATAAAATTAGGTTCTACATCTAAAATATTAATATGTTGTCTCTTCAATAAGAACCAATAAGCACCCAATGACACTATTGTATCAAACGCATTTCCAATACCAAATAGTAGTACAATTCCTATTAATGTTGGCTGCCATGCTTCTATTACATAAAGAATAAATGCAATTCCGTAATATACTGAATTGGTTACTACAGATTCAAATAACATATAATGTGTTTTTCCTAATCCATAGAATGTGGCATCAAATAAATTTTGAATTGCATAAAGTACATAGAATCCAAACAATACCATTACTAATTCAAATAATTTATCAACATCACTGAAGTTTAATACATATTGCATAAATGGTTTATATATAGGAATAAAAACACACCAAACTAATATTGATATAGTTGTAATTGTAAAATATCCAAGTGTATTATTTTTAACTGCATCTTTATTAGTTGATGTTTCTTGTTTAATAAGTTCGCCTAATTGGGTTATTGGAAGTAGCAACCATCCCCAAATAAAATTATTAGCAACCCAATATGTGCCTTGTTCATTTACAACATTAACCATTCTAGCAATCATAACCATATAAGCTAGATTTCTAACAAATGATTCTAAACCAGATATTCCACCAACTTTAGCAAATTCTTTTGCCCATTTGAAATTCATCTTCTCTTTATTGAATACGTTAACTCCGTTTTTAGCAAGTAATAATAATGTTGTAGCAAATATCAAGAAATTGACAATTATATTAGTAATACCAATACCATTCACTCCTAAATTAGCTGAACAAGATAAACTTGATACTAAGAATAAATCAAGTACTACACATGATACTAGTTTAACAATAGTAAGTATATAAACTAATTTATCTTTACCAAGCGTAACTAATCCAACTAATGCAAATTGAGATAATATTCCAAATACATTAGCAATAGCCTCTATTCTAATATAAGTTGCTGAAGCATCTATTATTGATGGATCGGTTGCCATTGCTTTTAATAATGGATTAGTACAAGTCATTATAAATATTGATAGTAAAATATAAATTCCTAATGTTATTAAGAGTCCAGTTTTCATTCTATTGGTTAATTCTTTTTTATCTGATAACACCTTACCTACAAAATAGAATAAAGGTAATATGATTGCCTCATTTATAACTTCATAAATTAGATTAATCCAAGATAATTGTCCTGCTATTGAATATGACCAATCTCCTGGAAGATTTCCAAGCCAAAATACTCTTAATGTAGTATAAATAGTTGGAACTAATCCCATCACTAAAAGTGAAATGAATAATTTATGATTTATATTTTTAAATGATGTAAAAATCTTCTTAAGCATTTATAAACACCACCTTATTTGAAATATTTCCTACAAACTTCGTTTACTGCTTCAATATAACAATTAAATGATGGATGATTATAATCTTTTCTAGAAAGATACATATTCTTTTTATTTAAATATGTGTCTCTAACTTCTTCCCAGTGATTATTTGATTTTAATTTATCAGCTTTTTTCTTTAAACCTTTTGAGTGTGGTGCTTCATTCCAATACCACTTATCATTAGATACCAAACCAGTTTTTTCGTGAATTAATCTAAACCAAGTTCCATCTGGATTCTCATGAACTATTGCTAAGTCAATACTAAATTCAGTTGAATTACCTTTTGTAAAATATCTTCTTTCAGTTGTTAAGCAAGAAGTTGAATCTTGGCAATCTCTCCAACCATTGTTATTAAGAACTTCATTAAATATTTTTCTAATATATTCTTTAATGCTTTGTTCAGATAAAGCTTTCAATTGTTTGTTTTTGGAATTAACAATATTTAAATTATAATCCAAATCAACCGGTTCATTAGCGTTTTGAGTTTCAAGATTCCTTGCTCCACTGCCAACCAAGTGTGCTTCTACAATCAATTCATTATCATTATTTATTGATTGAACCAATTGATTAACAATGTTGGAGCATAGTCCTCTCATTCTCTTTAAAAAGTCTTTGTCTTCTATAAAATGATACATAAAATTTCTCCTTCTTCTCCCAGACCGCCCATTTAAGAATCATTATGCGTTCTTTAAATCGTTATAGAATACACCTATGTCATCTAGTTTTCAAGCGCCTAGATGAAATTTCTTAAAATTGTTTTAAATATAATCAAGCAGCTTGATTAAATTATTAACTTCAAAAACAAGCATATAATCAAGCAAATAACGCTATTCTGTTATTGTAAAAATTACAAAGATTTATTAAAATATCAATTGAGGATTATAAAAATGAATATTGGTGAAAGATTTAAATATTATAGAGAAAAAGTAAAATTAACTCAAAAAGAAGCCGCAGAATTATTAGGTGTAAAAAATTATCAATTGGCTAATTACGAAACAAATAGAACAGAGCCAAATATACAAACATTAATTAATATGAGCTCTATTTATAAAGTAACCATAGATGAACTATTAAACAATAAAGTTGAAAACAAAAATGACAAATCCCTGCATAGTGCGGATTATGATGATCTATTATTAAAAATAAATGAATTTGTAAAAAATATAAATAATAATAAGTAAATACTTTAATTACCGAAAATAATTGATATAATATAAATGTAATTTTTACATCGCTTGTATTTTTTGTTGAGGTGATATTATGATTTATATAACAGGTGATACTCATGGCGATATTGATTTTGATAAACTTACATATTACTTTGAAAATGTTTATCATTCCAAAAAAGATTATCTAATCATTTTAGGTGATGCAGGTATCGTTTGGAGTAGTGATAATGAGATAAATAAAAATTATGAAAACCTAGATATTACTATAATTTACATTGATGGTAATCATGAAAATTTTGATTTATTAAAAACATATCCTATTGTTGATTTTAATGGAGCAAAAGCACATAAAATTGCCGATAATATTTATCATATTTTAAGAGGCGAAATAATGAATTTAAATGGTTGTTCGTTTCTTTGTCTTGGTGGCGCTAAATCAGTTGATAGACATTTAAGAATCGAACACGTCTCATATTGGGAAGATGAAAATATTACGGAAGATGATTATAATAATGCTTTAAAAAACTTAAAACGATATAATAATACTGTGGACTTTGTATTAACGCACTGTGCTCCTACTTCTGTCTTAAGAAATATGTTTTATAATTTTAAACCCGATAATAGCACAAAAATACTTGATCAAATAAAAGATCAAATCAATTTTAATTATTGGTATTTTGGACATTATCATGTAAACCTCACTTTTGATAAATATCGTTGTTTTTATGAAGATATTAAAGAATTGCCTATTATGAATATTGATACTAAAAATATAAAATATAACTTATTAACATTAGAAAGTAACGAAGAATTCCTTAGAAATAGGAAAACAGGTAGACTTACAAAGTTAAAAGAAAATGATTTACCAGAATGGTATTACAAAAATTATTCATATCGATATTGGTTTTATAATCTTAAAGGCATTAAAGACATCGCTATAAGAAGATCTCCTTTTTCTAATCATATAAATAAAGATAGTATTTTGTATTTTAGTTATGACAAAATACTTCCTAAAGATGAAAACCTTTATCCAATTAATGAGGCAGATTGGGAAGTAAAGACTTGGAGAGTGGATCTTGTTGATATAATATCCGCTATCGAGAAATATAATCCATCATTAAATTTAGATGGTATAAAAGAGCAAGTAAATTTAATCTATGATTATTATAATAACGACGATTGTCTTTATGATGAAGTTACAAGACCATATCCACATATAAAAACAAGAGTTCTAAAAGATAGATTTTCAAGTGAATCCGCTGCTTGTTATGTTGAAGAAAATGGGAGCATCCTTTCGCAATTTTTTTCTATTGAATTAGCCAAGAAATATATTGAAGAGCTATACATTAAACATACTTATGGTGATGCTAAATATATAGTAATAGACAACTCGCTTAACAAACAAATAACATACAAATTAGTTAATTTAGTTAATGAGGAAATTGAAATAATAATTAAGGAATATTAATTTTTTTTAATAAAGCACTTATTAAGTTAAAAGATTTCTTTTTAATAAAATAAATATTATATTTAGAAAATATTTTTAACTATAAATAATCATAATTTGTGTTATTTTTGTGCTAAACGCACTTTAAAATATTCATTCATAAAAAAATTATCAATATTAAAAGAGAGTAGGTGATTAATCATGATTTTTAAAGAAGACCAACATGTAGAATTAAAAGAAAATTATAAAAGTGGCACTATTGTCAATGAAATTGTTGCTTTTCTTAACACGTGTTTTGGTACCATCTATATTGGAGTTAAAGATGATGGAACAATAATCGGAATAGAAGATATTAGCCAAGCTTCTATGTTCATATCAAATATCATATCGGATCAAATTGAGCCAAATCCAAGAGGCCTTATTGAAATTGACACTCCTGTAATTGATTATAAAAGTATCCTTAAAATTTCAGTAAAAAAAGGCGATCAACTTTATTATGTTAAAAAATATGGACTAAGTAGTAATGGGTGCTTTGAAAGAATAGGTTCTTCTGCTAGAGGGATGGTCTCTCATCAAATAACAAATAGAATGCTATCAATAATAAAATCAAAAGTAAAAATAACTTCATTACCTTCTTCAAAAGATACTCTTTCTTTCAAAATGATTAGATTTTTATATATTGAGGAGGGAATGAGTGTTAACGAATCATCATTTTGCACAAATGAGAATTTTTTTGACGAGAATGGAAAATACAATAGGCTTGCTGAACTTCTTTCAGATGATAACCAATTTTCAATTAAAGTGGTAAGATTTAATGGAAACGACAAAAGTGCTGATATTCTTTTAAGAAACGAATATGGATATCAATGCCTTATTGTAGCAATGAAGAACGCGCAAAATTTTTGTTCCGAAATTCTCAACCAAACCAAAACAGTCTTCCATAAAAATGGCTATCGAGAAGATATTCCCCTTTTCGACAAAGTTGCCTTTAGAGAAGCTTGGTATAACGCCTGCCTTCATAACGATTGGCTTGATGGTACTCCTCCTGCAATATATATTTTTAATGACAGACTAGAAATAATATCAACAGGTGGATTACCATACAATATGACAAAAGAAGATTTTTTTGGTAATATTAGTAAACCAGTTAATGACTCATTAGCTAAAATTTTTATAAAGCTTGGTCTGATTGAACAAACCGGACATGGTATTTCTACAATCGTTGAAAAATACAGCAAAGAAGCTTTTACATTCTTAGATAATTTTTTAAGAGTAACAATTCGTTTT
>CAKPAV010000024.1 GCA_934133115.1 uncultured Bacilli bacterium | reverse complement strand
AGTTTCACTTTCATAAGTTTGCGAAGCAGGAACTTGACCAATACCGCCATTTGCATCAAATGTAACAATATATTGAGTAGAAGGAATTACTTCAGTCCAAGTAGCTACAAATGTTACAGAAGTAGAAACTAAATATAAGTCGCCTGGCATATATTTATTAGTTCCATCGCTCCAGCCTGCAAATGTAAATCCATCTTTAGTTAAATTGCAACTAGGAAGAGTGATTCTTTTAGTTGTTTTATATTCTTCATTTGCTGGTAATGTTCCTGTCGCGCCACCAGCTTCATACTTAACAACAAATACAAAATAAGCATATAGATTTGTTTCTTTAGTAATTGGTGTTGAAAAATCAAATTCCACATCATTTTCATCCATCCAATATTTAAATACTTTAGTATCGCTAGTAGCAGGTGCTCCTGGGTTAGTAGCGCATTCGCCTTCGTTTACTTCTTGACTTTCTAATACTTTTTCATCACCACGATAGAAATTAACTTTATATTTGTTAACAATAGGTGCAGTTGAAGTAGATGTAGAAGGTTTACTTGTTTCTTCACTTGGTTTTTCGCTAGTTGATGGTTTGGTTGAAACTGATTCACTAGTTTTATCACTAGTGGAAGGCTTAGTTGATGTAGACTCACTTGGGATTTCACTAGGCTTTTGGCTAGTAGAAGGTGAGGTAGATGTAGAAGTTGATGTTTTATCATCACAACCAATAACTCCTAATGCTAGTACTGCTAGCGTAGATAATAGTAAGATTCTTTTTTTCATAAGAGTAATGCTCCTTTTTATAGATTTTTAAATATAATATCAAATTATGAAACTTTTGTAATAGTGCAAGATTTATTATTTAAATCAATACTAACATGATAAACACCATTTAATGCACTATCAACTAAAGTAGTTTCGCCAGTGTTAGGATCAGTTACAGATTCTTTAATATTTACATTAAAGACATAGTAATCATTTTCTTTAACTCCATTAGTTTCAGCGTTTACTAAACCTGAACTTGTTTTAAAGTTTAAGACTACACGTTTAATATTATTTGTTTCATCAAGTGTAACAATAACAATATTACCATTAGTATCACGGCAATTAATGTTTTGTTCTGAATAATAAGTATAACTTATATTATCACCATCAATAACAAATGTAACGTGGTAATTAATAGATAAGTAAGAAGTAGTGATAGTATAAGTGTTATCATTTACTTTAGTCGCGTACCATCCAGTTTGAGTAGATAAGTTTGTACCACTTGTTGTAATAATACTATTTAATGTTCCTTTTATAACTATGGATTTTTCGCTAAAATTAATAGTAATTTGACTATTATCGCTAGCGGTAAATGTCTTTGTATAAGGAATAATAGTAGTTTTATAAGAGAAGGTATTATCGGTATTTAAAGTAAATGTATATTTTAGATTACCAATATTAGCGTATACTTCGGAATAAGTAGCGTTAAGAGTAATATCGCTACCATTAAATTTAGCATTGTAATAATATCCTTGTCCTAATTCTTTTCTTCCGATAGTAGTATCAATTTCTAATACATCATTATTAGAAGAAGTATATGTTAATTTTGTTCCTTCTTTAACGAATTTAGAATCACCAATTGTAAATGTTGAATTGATATATTTACCAGTTGAGGAATATAATATTCCATCATCTAAGTAATATAATGTAACATTTTCGCCTTCGATTTTATAAAAGTAAACAAAGTAGTCTGCGACTTCCATACGTCCATCAACATGCATTAATAATAGTGAGTTACAATCAACATAATCACCTTTTTCGTCTTTTGAATCAATAAATGTATGACGGAAGTAGTAAGCCCAGTTTTCTCCATTATTATAGAAATTAAGTGCAACATCTATATTATTTAAACGAATTTTAACACTTGTACCTTCAAATATGCTTACACCCATTTTTGGTGGCACATTACCTTTAAAAGTAATAAAGAATAATTTGTTTTGTAATATTTCTTCATCAGTGCTAGCATCGTATTTAACTTCAATTGAACACTGAGTAAAGGCACGATCACCAATACTTTTAATGTTTTCTCCAATAATAATATTATTTAAAGCATAACAAGCGGAGAAAGCATTAGTGCCAATTGTTTCAATATTAGGTAATGTTACATTATTTAATTTAAAGCAATCTAAGAATGCTGATTCCCCAATCTCTTTAACCTTATTAGCGGTTATAGTAGTTAAAGTTTCACATCCTAAGAAAGCATCTTTGTTAATAACTTCAACATTATTTAAATTAACAGAATTTATACCTTTAACATTTCTAAATACTTTTTCCCCAATTGTCTTTACTTCATCGGGAATAACAATATTTGTTATATCTGTATCTTCTTTTGGATTAAATCTTACTAGTATATTATCTTTAATTTCAAATAAAGGACGATTTTCCATTTCTTTTTCACTGGTAATATAACTAGCAAATTCTTTCCATCCTTCGGCGTTACGATAAGTATCTTCATAACCATTTGGCACAATAATTTGGAAATCGCCACTTGGCCAACGGAATGAAGTTTTATCAATCACAGCTGGAGTAGTGGAATTAACTTTTACTATTTTTAAGGTACCATTGTTTTGGAATGCTCTTTCCCCAATTTTAGTAACACTACTAGGAATAGTGACTTGAGTAACATTAACATTGGTATATAAGTAATTAAATGCATCATTAGCAATTGCTATAACTGTATCGGGAATTTCTACAATGGCAGATGTTCCATTATATCTAAGTAATGTATTTGTTTCATCAATAACAAAGCCAGAATCATCAAGAGTAAATGTTCCATTTATAGTATCAATAGTAAAGCTTGTAATTGAAATAAGTACGCCTTGATCATTATAGAACCTAGCAATTACCTTGTTATCTTGGAATATATAATAGCCACTTAAAGTTTCATCTTCACTAATTTTATATTCGCAACCCATATATCCATCTAAATATAAACTTGGATAATCGTTATCGCTATCTTTTAATTTAAATTCACCAGCTGATTTAATGTCATATACAATATAAACATATGTTTTATCGCCATTATCATCTTCTAAAGCATAAATACAGAATGATGTTGTTCGTTTACTACCGCTAGCGGTGAAAACATATTCACCACTTAAGGAAGTATAATTAGCAGTGGCTTTATATGTACCATTTTCTTTTTTACGATATGTTTTAGTTTCTTCATCATAGTCACTTTCTAGTGTGGCTTGGCCATATCCATCAAGTGTTAATCTTTCTTTTAAATATTCACCATTTTTATAACGAGTATATGTACCATTTTCTTTACCTCTAATTGTAAAAGTACCATTAATTGAATTATCGTTATAATTTTGTTTATAGAAGGTAAATGTAAAGAATTCATCAGTAGGCTTTTGTGTTTCTACATCTATTATGTTAAATATATATTCCTTATCTTGATTAGCTTCAGCAGGAGTTAAAACACTATAATTTCCATAATATTGTGCTTTAAATCCATTTTCAGTCATTGTGCCAAGTATCCCGGAACGATAACCATCTAGATATAAAATAGTAGAAGTGTCTGTAGTGCCACCATTTAAATAACTTTGGAAAGCATACATTCCTTTTTCTTCTTCGTTTCTAAGAGAAAATGTATCGTTTTCTTCATCTATTTTACCCGTAACGTCGTTATTAAAAGCAAATTGATCATCGCTTCCAAATAAAAAAGTAAATTCTTTTGTTTCTTTATCATAGAAGCCTTCTTTTTCCACACCATTAATAATAACTACAGCGGATCCTTTGCCTATGACATTTTTATAAATACGAATATGATATGGGAAAGAACCATCTGGAGAAGTATATTCTTTATGCCAAATTGCATAAAGTGTGGTATTACTATTAATTACGATTCTTTGATCTGGATAAATGGTTGTACCTGTTCCATCTTTAGCAATATTCCAGCCAATAAAATAATAATCTTCACGAGTATAAGAACAAGTACTAGTGGTAGCATAACCTCCAATATCGTATTCTTCGCGGATGTATTTTTCATTATATCCTTCGATATTTGGATTATATGTTAAATAATATTTATCATTTGGTTGATAAAAAGCATAGAAATCATAATCTTTTGATGCAGTGTAATTAGATTGAGCTTTTGATTCAAAATTAAAATCTTCATACCAACTAACAAATGTATAATTTTGAATATCAATTGGTGACATCAAATCAAATGATGTTCCTTCTTTATATTTAATAGTTTTTACATTGTCATCAGTAAAGTGATAAGTTATTTTGTAACTTTTGGTATTATTACAACTAAATAGACTTAACGTAACTGCAGAAAACGCAATTGCCTTTAATAATTTATTTTTGGTCATAAAATACTAGCTCCTTTCTTAAGCATATAATTAAAATTATTATTTTAATAACGTTTTTGAAATTATATCAATAAGTTAACTTTATTGCAACAAATATGTTGTTTTGTTCAAATTAAAGCGATTAAATAAATAATATTTATTTACAATTTTATCCAAATGTTACCAAAAATATTACTTTTTAAAATTAGAAATAATCGTTGTTTATATTTCACATATAAAAAAGTATCAAAAATGAAATGATTTTAGTGAAATAATTGACTTTTGCATACTTATTTATACACAAATAAAAAATTATTTTTTCTACAAAAAAAGAATGCCATGTGTTAAAGCACAAAGCATTCTATAAATTAGAATATAATAATTTGTTACATTTCCGCAACGAAATCTATTTTACAAAGATTTCCATAAGAAAGTAATATGTTACCTTCTACAGAAGTAATTTTATTATTTGCGATAGTGGCATTTTTAGGATAATATACTTTAGCAGAATTACTAGTATTAAAGTGACCAATAGTAAACGATCCACCAGAAATTGTAACTCTACTAGTTTCTACTAGATAAATAGCTGAAGTTGCAGTAGCAAACCAAATACCCGTTTTTCCTGCTGCAACATTAATTACAACTGTACCAAATAATTTTACGTTTGCATCTGCTTCTACTCTAATTGCGTCACTATTTGTTGATGTGACTTTTAAAGTACTTTCACTTTCAACAAGTAATAATTTTGCAATACTTAATGAACCAGTTATTGAAATTGATCCTTTTCCACTAATTGTAAGTGAATCTGTTGAGAAATTACCAGTTATTTCAATGGCTTTATTCTCATCAATTGTAAACTTATATCCGGAATCTTCAGAGTAATTAATGGTAAGACCATCAATTTTCAATTCACTAACTTTTTCAAATGATAAATCAACATCAATACTTGTTTCTTTATGAATAAATGTTAAATTTTTACCACTGAATTTGGCATTATAGTCATTAAAATTAAGAATAGGAAGTGTAATATTATTACCTTCAGGATCTTGAGCAACACCTGGATTTATGGTATCTGGGGCAGTGATTAACATGTATTTATCGCTTACTTTTCTTGTTTCAATATTGCAGAAGTATTTATTTCCGCAATTGCTAAGATCTAAAATACAATTTTCACCAACATAATAATTTCCATCTTTTACAACACTATCTTCAGGAATGCGGAAATAGCCTAGTTTTAAGCCATCCTTATTTGCAACAAATGTTCCTAAAAAGAATCGACAATTTTCACCAACTAATCTACTATCAGCATTTAATGATAAGGATGCTCCTCCTCCTAATTCAATAGCGGTATTTTCTCCCATACCCGTGAATTTAGCTTTACCATATAATCGAATTAAACCATTTTCCCCAATAGTAATACCATTGTACCAACCAGCATTAAGAAAATTAATATTCAATTCACTATCTTTCTCGGCAAGCATATTATTGGATGTGATTTTTCCAGTAACGTTAAGTTTGGTATTGGATTTTAATATTAATTTATCAGCAGTTATTGTTCCATTTATAGAAAATTCACCTGTTTTAAATTCAATAGCGGTGTTTGTACCATCAATAGAACCAACAGAAACTGCTTGATCGCCTTCAGCGGTTAAAGTAAATGCATTATCAATAAAAGCAATTTTTAATCCTTCTATATCATTAGCAAAGTGACAATTGACATTATTATAATCTTTTCTTACACCAGTATAACTGCTAATCATTAAATTATCTGTTATTGCCTTTTTAATGACAACTCCAGATGCTTTATGCGTAAATTTAACTATAGAAACACTAGCTTTTTCTTCGTAATCATAATCTGTTAAATTTAAAGGCTCAAGATTTTTCTTTACCCCTTTAATATTTTCGGCATAACCAGCCTCACTAAATGTTGGCATTTTTACGATTTTAAACACAGTTTCATCTGGTTCAATAAGCGTGATTGTTAACTCTGTTTCTTTGGTAATAGATTCTAGAGTTTCAGTTTCTCCATCTTTCTTTTCTGGTGTATAAGTATAAGTGAATTTGATTGTTCCACCTTTTTTAGCAAAATCTTCAGGTACAGTCATCTCATAATCATCTGCAGATACTCTTTTAGAAAAATCTTTACCTTTTTCTGTGAAATTAGCTCTCACTACAAAATCGCTTTTTTCTGGATCAGCGGTCTCATTATCGTAATACTTTATTTTTTTATCAAGTTCGGCAGAAATACCAAGAAATTCTAATGGTAAAGCATTTAGACGCTCTCTTTCGGCTTTTTCTGCCATAACATCATCATAATAATTTTTCCATTTAACATACGAAGGAACCATAACTGAAACAGTAGTGGTAACCGCAATTAAAGCAAGAGATATGCCACTAATTAAACGAATAAAGAAACCTTTTGAACGTTTTTTATTTTTAACATTGTTTGCCATTAGTTATTTTCCTCCTTGTTCTTTTCAATAAATCCTGTTGTTGCGCTTATTAGCCAATATAAGATTACACAGCCGACGACAGCATCAACAGAGATTAAGAATGGTTTCCACCAAACCCATGAGTTAATCGAAGTAGAAGAAATATATTTTCCATCAGTTTCTCCACTTTCCTGATATGTTCTTGCATTGTAATCTGCACGTAGCCACATATATAAAATTTCATGGACTGATTCTCTCATTCTATTTTGCATTCTACCTGTTGTTTCAGTTTCTGAATATTTCATACCAGTTACACCAAGTGCAACATTCATACCAAAGTTTCCACCACAACGAACCAATCCTTCAAATTGATAGTCTGCTCCTGCACTAGCATCTGTTGTAATAGCGCCTTTAAATTGCCATTCTTTTCTAAGAACACCAGATATTAATGCTTCAGAATAGTTAGATTGTTCAGCACCAACTGATTGATAACTAGTCATTGCACCAAGAGCTCCGCCATCTACGAACGCTTTTCTAAATGCTTTAAGATGAGTTTCTCTTAGAGTTTGTTCACTCATATATGTTTGATCACAGTATGCGTTATAAACTGCAAAATGTTTAAGGAATGTATATCTTCCACGAGTATTAATTCCTTTTACAGCTTTAGCCATAACAGTTCCAGCAAGGAAAGCATCTTCAGAAGGAGATTCATTATTTCTTCCAAAGAATGCATCAATATGTAAATCGCAAGCAAATCCCCAAAGTCCAGGAACATTTACTGATATCATATCTTCACCAAATGATTGGCCATATTCATAAGCAAGTTTTTGATTCCAAGCTTGAGCTAAAACAACCATTGATGGATATCCTGTTCCACGAGGAGCGCCATTATATCCTTTTATTTGAGAAGGACCATCATAATCTTGTAAAGCAGGTTTACCTACTGAATCAATACTTTTTGATCCATAGTAACGATTCATTACATTAAGTGCTTCTTGGAAAGTGACTTGATTTAAAACTTCTTCCCATTCAGGTGCATTAAAATCGGCACCCAGTTTTTTACCTAATTCAGTGATAATACCATTTTTGGCAAGCATTTTATCGCCTGTTGCACCCCATGTAGGTTTAGTTTGATTAACTTCATTACCGAATTTATCAACTGTTTGATTATCCCATTCAGTCCATCTTGCATAAGATTTTTTATCATATCCTTTAAGTATAGGGTTTCTTTCACGATTATAGTTTTTACGAAGTGATAATAGTTCACTAGGAGTAGAAAATTTACTACGTGTAAGCCAAGGAATTTTTGGATCAAATGTATCAGTAGTATCATCAATTGGAACCATATCAATTGTATCTTTGCCAGTGAAAAGATTTTTTACTGTTTGTTTTGTAACAGGATCTTTATCAATACTTTTTGTTTCAGCAAGATTGAAATTAAATTCGCCTTTTTCAACTGTGCCTTTATAGTTAACTTGATTTACAATGTGACAGTTTTTAGAAAGTTTAAAGACATATTCGCCTTTATCAAGCTCATAACCTTTATGTCCATTGTTATTTTTGTCATAGCAATCATAAGAAGCGATATCATACATATCAACAGTTATTTTAATAGTTTCACTTGCACCTGGTTCAATTTCATTAGTTTTACCATAAGCTACAAGTTCAACAGAACTCTTTTCAATTTCACCGTTAATATAAGGAGCAGTTCCGAATATTTCGACAACATCTTTGCCTTTTATTTCGCCGATATTTTTAACAGTAACAGTAAATTCAATTTTAGAATCTTCTTTAATTGCGGCACCTTTACTAACACTTACATCATCAACTTTGATATCATCTATAGTCCATTCAAAATCAGTATAAGAAAGCCCATGCCCAAATGGATATTGAACAACACCTTCATAGCCTTTTTCATATCCATTTGCGGCAGTCCACATTCCCATTGCATCAGCAGTTTCATACCATTTATATCCGATATAAATACCTGCAACTTTATCTAAATAACTACCATCAGTTGAAGACCATATAGGTGTATTCCAAATTACTGATGGATTAGTGTATAAATCATAAGCAAAAGTATCCACTAATCTTCCAGATGGAGTAGCATCTCCATATAATAATTTTGGTAATGAAATAGCGCCACGTGTCCCAGTATAACCAACATACATACAAGCATCAATTCCTGGAATAGTCTCAAGTAATCCTAATTCCATTTGATTACAATTGTTAATCAAAACAATTACATTTTCAAAATTTGCACCAAGATAAGTTAATAATGATTCTTCTTCGGTAGAAAGTTCAAGGTAATGACGACTATTGTCTGTTGTTTTACCTTTTGGACCTTCTTTAGGTTGATTAGTAGGGTTACTGCCACCTTCACCACATAAACGAGAAATAACCATTATTGCAGTATCAGAATAACTTTTTGCATCATTAAGAAGAGTATCAGAATAATAATTTTTGTCATTAATATCTGGTTCTACAAGATAATTGGAATCATTAATTTTGCCAACTTTTAATCCTCGACCTAAATAGAATGGTTTAAAGTAATTATGATACATATCGTATAAGTCTCTATTATATTCGACACCATAATCATCAAGAGCATCATATAAATCTATATTTTTGCTAAAATCATCATCTTCGGGTAAAACGCCTCCAGAACCGACTTGGTCGCCACCAGTGCCATAGATCCAGTCAATGGAATGCCAACCAAAAACATTTACTTTTGGTGTGTTTTCTTTGTTTAATGGAAGAGTATTATTGTCATTTTTTAAAAGAACACTGCCCTCTTCTACAATAGAAGCAGACATTTTTTGTCCTTTAACTGATGTTTGTTCTAATTCGGTTTTATCAACAATTGGTTGAACAAGCAAACTATTTATCTCTGGCTCATAAAAGAATGCAATTTTTGTTCCAACGGCAAGTATTGTAACCATAGCAATGCTTGCAACATATTTAATTGTTAATGATGTAAAACCTTTTTTCTTTATAACACTATGAAGTTTATCTTTAAAATCCATGAAATTTCTCCTTTGAAGTTTTGTTTTTATTAATTATTTTCTTGTTCAAATGTTATTTTACAAGTATTTCCATAAGAAAGTAATACGTTGCCATCTGCGGAAGTTATTTTATTATTAGCAATAGTGGCATTTTTTGGATAATATACTTTAGCAGAATTACTAGTACTAAAGTGTCCAATAGTAAATGCTCCCCCAGAAACAGTAACTCTACTTGTATCTTTTAAATAAAGAGCGGATTCTGGATTATCAAAACAAATACCTGTTTTTCCACTTGCAGCAGTAATGGTTACATTACCAAATAATTGTAAATTTCCTTTATTTGTAACAATAATAGCATCATTATTTGTGGCTGTTACTTTTAATGTACTTCCGTTTTCCACTAGCAAATTAGTTGTTTTAATTGACCCATTTACTGTTAAAGTACCTTCATTAATCACATCAATATTATCTGCTGATATAGAACTATTAGAGATATAATTTGCGCCATCTATTATTAATTTATTGGCAATAAATTTTGATGTTTCAATACTAGCATCTTTACCTCTTAAAGTTAAATTGTTAACAGTTAAATCATCAATTTTAAAATTGCCGTTTTCAATAATCAAACTATCGAGTTTTGAAGCAAGTTGATTTATTTCTAATATTGCATTACCAGTGATTTTTAAAGAAGGCAGTGCATTACTATTAAGCATTGAAAGATTAGGTGCAGTAGTATTTTCATTAATGGTTAGAACGTAAACGCCATCAATATATGCACCAGTAATTTCTTTTTTTGCAAGACGCCAGTTAATATCGACGTTGTTATAATCAGTCCAACTAAATGTAAGAGTATCAGCACTTATTTCTTTCGTAAATACAATTTTACTATATTCCTTGTGTGTGAAATAAGCTACACCTGCTTTACCATTGTTATATTTATATTCGCTACCATCTTCAGCTTTTTGTGCATAACTATAGTTACTCGCATTAAGAATAGGAAGAGTAACTTCTTTATCGTTGATAATTGCAGTTCCTGTTTCTTTATATGTTGGTTCTTTAATAATAAGATATCCATTTGTTTGATAATCTTTAAGAGTTTTTGCTCCAGCACCATAACAATATAGTGATTTAGCAAGTGTTTTCATTGCTTCGTTATTACTATTTTGCATACGAGCAACGTAATCATTAATAGAATATTTAAGTGTTTGAGTATTATTGCCATCTTTTAATGTAACAGTATATTGTTTATTAAAATCAAGCGCGTAAATACCAGTAAGTGTATAAGTATAAATTCCTGTTTCATCATAAATAAGTTCAGAAGTTACATCATTTCCTTCAATAGTAATAGTAGCGGTGTCACTTGCTTTTTTAAAACCAAAACTCATTGCTGGAAGTGAGTCGAATTTTATAGTGGCGCTATAAATTTGAGTGTCATCAGCAAATTTGGTAGATAAACTCATTTTATCTTCATTTGTGTAAGCTGTACCTGGTAAAGCCCTAACTTCTCCACCAGTTAAGTATGCATTTGCGGCTTCTCCATAATAAACCAGATCTTTTGCAACTCTTTTATATGCTTCTGAGTGTGAACCATTAATAATTTCATTTAAATATGATAAAACACTATAATTAGAACCCACTAATTGGTCATTTACTTTAATAGAAAAACTAGCGCCAATATATTGTGGAGTAACTTCATCGTAAACGAATTCCCATTTATCATCTACTTTATTACCTTCAACTGTTTTGCTATTTAGAAGACCAGTTTCGCTTTCAAAAGTTGCAGTAGCTTTTGTAATAGAAGAATCAAGGCTAACATAGTATTTTACGATTATGCTATCTGTTAATAC
>CAKPAV010000023.1 GCA_934133115.1 uncultured Bacilli bacterium | reverse complement strand
TAATACTTACGGGTTTATTAAGTGCTTATAACATTATCGTTGTAAGAAGTTATTTTGAAGGATTACCCAAAGCACTTATTGAATCGGCTAGAGTGGATGGCGCAAATGATTTCCAAATATTATTTAGAATTATCATTCCTTGCTCTAAACCAATTCTTGCTACAGTCGCACTTTGGATAATTGTTGCACAATGGAATAGTTATATGTATCCACTTATTTATTTAGGAAATGAAAGTACAACATTACAAATTTATTTAGCTAATGCGATTAAAGATGCTGCATCATTATATTCAAAAAATGGTGGATTATTAATTGATGAAGCATTCTCAACCCAATTACGATATGCTGCAGTTGTATGTAGTATTATCCCAATACTTGTTATCTTCCCATTTGTACAAAAGTTCTTAGTTAAGGGCGTTACAGTGGGTTCAGTAAAAGAATAAAGAAAGGAAAATTTAAATTATGAAAAAGAAAAATTTAGTTTTGTTATTTGCGGGTTTATTATCAATCTCTCTTACTTCTTGTAATGGAGGCGGTAATAATAAAAACAAAGTCGAACATCATAAAGAGGATTATTATGAACACATTGATAATAATTATGATTTTTACTCACGTGATAAATTAACTATCACAATGATGCTACCAACTGAAGCTGGTTATTCAGATGCATTGATGAGTAAAGTAGAAGAAGCAACAAACACAAAAATTATTATCAAATCTTATAATAATGATGCCTACGCTAATGCAATTGTTGATTCATTCTCTAGCACAAAAAATATGCCAGATATTTATTGCCGTGTCCCAGATATTGAAGTATTTAAAGAACAAGACGCTGCTTATGAATTATATGATTTATTAATGCAATATGCTCCAGATTATCGTAAAAATTTAAGCGTTGATGATTGGGTGCAATTAACTGATGCAACTACACATGGTATTTATTCCATTTCAAATATTCGTGAACCGGAATATCAATTATCCTATTTAATGCGTAAAGATTGGCTTAGTAAAATTACTAGTGAGTTATCATTTGAAGTTGATGTAGATAACCCATCATTTACTTGGGACCAATTCACTGAAGTATTAGAACATTTTAGAGATGATGATCCGAATGGAAATGGTAGCAAAGATGAATTGCCATTTTCTGTCGAAAATATTTCTTATTTAAGATACTTATTTGGAATTAACACTTCTTATTATTTCACTAATGATAGCGCTAATGGATATCAAGCTGTTGTTGATCACCAAAACTATAAAAAGTATTTATCATCAATTCAAGATTTATATGCTGGTAATTTATTAGATAACCAATATATCACCGCTAGTGTGGAAAGTTTAATGTCTGCAAATAAATTAGGTGCTTGTATTACTTATGCAGAATATGCTCAAACATCACTCAATTCATTGCGTGATCCAAATAACGCTAGCCGTGTTCCTAATGCTGATTGGGTAAGTTTTAAATTAACTGGTCCAAAATGTCCAGATGGAAAAACTTATGATGGTGTTCCTTCTGCAGCTGGTTTAGTTCATGGATTTGTTATTTCTTCAGTAGTTAGTGAAGAAAGAGCTAAAGAATTAGTAAGGATATTAAACTGGTTCTACCGTGAAGAAGGAGAAACTTTATTTAATTATGGTGTAAAAGATGTTCATTATACTGAAGTAAATGGTAAAAAAATAATTAAACCAGAATATGCATCATTTGCTAATGCACGTTCGGCAGGATTATTATTCTCCGCTATGCCATTCCACTGGTTAAAAGATTCTTATATTCAAATGGTTACTGGTGGAAAAGATATTAGTGAATTAGATGCTGGACAAAAAGCATTCTATAACGCTTTAGGAATTGAAAAATTTAACTTCCAAAAACAAGCTGTTTCTATTAACACAAGTGAATGGAGTAGTAATTCTAAAGCATTAATGAACCAATTAAGTGCTTTTGAAGCAAATGTAATTAAAGGAAGTATTGATGATCGAAAACTTGATGGTGAATTAGCTAAGATAGTTTCTTCTTTCTCTAAAGCAAGCAAAGAAGCTAATGAAGTATATTCGGAAATTTACGATATTTGTAAGTAATTAATGGTAACAAATATGTTTGAAATTTCTAATGGGTTATTAATTAAAGACGGGAAACCGGTAATAGCGTTAGGTAGTCACTATTACCCTTCCTTTCATCCTTTAAAAGTTCCAGTTATAGACCATTCTAAGCGATTAGAAGAAGCAAAAAAAGATATAAAAAGTATTAAAGAATTAGGATTTTCTTTAGTACGTATTGCAAGTATTGGTGAATCTAAATTAGTTAATAATGTAATTATAAAAGATTTCGCTTTTGTTGATGGTTTAGTGGATTTAATTAGTCAAAATCAAATGTCGGCACTAGTAAGAATTCAAGGATATAGTACGAATTTACGTGGGGCTGATAACGCTTTAATGAAAAATCAAAATGAGAAAGATATTCCACTTAAATGGGATTACTTTATTAGAAATTGTTTAAATAATAAAAGTGTTATTAAAGAAGATGAAGAAATAACAATATTATCCGCAAAACATTTTAAAGATAATAAAAACGTTATTGGTTTTCAAATTTATAATGAACCGGCTTATCCTTTTGATGGATTTTATGATTATAACGTTTATAGTGTTGAAGCTTGGAAAAATAAATGTCATAAAACAAAAAATCCTCCAACAAATCGACCAACGAATAAAGAAGAGTTAGAAGATTGGATATCATTTAGAAAATTCTCTAATGATTCTATGAATGATTATCTTGTTAAATTAGGTAAATTAGCAAAAGAGTATTCAAATAAACCAGCATTTACATGTTTAATGCCTTGCGCTATTCAACAAGGAAGCGCAATTAGAGGATGTAATATGTTTAAAATTGCTAAAGGCATGGATTTTTTAGGAATTACTATTTATATTTCTCCGCTTGGAGTAACCGCTCGAGAATTTAGTCGTGTTATTGATATAAGTAATGCTTCCGCAAGATTAAATAATACACATGCTTGGGCAATTGAGTGTGACGCAAGAGTGGATGTTTCCCCAAAAGAATATGAAATAATGATTTTATCCTTATTAGCGGGCGGTTTTAAAGGAATATTACCTTATCAATATCGTGCGGATGCCAAAATACAAAATGCACCCGAACCTAATAAATATGGAATTGTCTATAATGATTTAACGGAAACTAAAAAATTTCAAACTGTAAAGAAAATGAATAATTTTATTAATTCATTTTCTAACTATTTAGCAAGTTCAGAAGCTTTTAGGCAAGATGTTGCCCTATACATGAGTGAAGATATTAATATATATCAAGATGCTATATATAATGGTGAGATTAATAATGCTTGGAAGTGTAAAGAACCAGTTTCATTATTTAGTAATGTCATTTATAACAAATTAATCGATAATGGTTATTTACCAAGATTTGTCGATATTAATAATCTAAAAAATGTAAAAGTATTATTAATTCCTTCAAGCATTGGTATTAGTGATAATGAAAAAGAAATATTAAAAGATTTTGAACTTAGTGGTGGCGTAGTTCGTGTGTATAATCCTCTTAATAATGGGTTTGAAACATTTGATGAAACTAAATCAGAAACTTTACAAGATTTAATGACTAATAATCAAATTATGCCAATATATCAAACATTTGATGAAGATATATCACTTAAAATATTAAAAAATGAAAAAGAATATTTAGTGTTTGTAATTAATCATAATGCTAAATTGCTAGATAAAGATAACGTGATAATTGAATTACCTTTCTTAGATAAAAAGACTTTTAGTTATGAAGTATGTTATCAAAATGATGATGATAAAGATATAAGTTTTATAGGCGAGAAACTTATACTTAAACACTTAAGTAGTGGAATTATAATTCGCCTAAGAATTGAGGAATAAATTATATGAGTTTTATGTTTTCACCATTTCCGTATGATGATTTAAATGCGGTAAATCACGTTAATGTTAGCAAAAATGTAACAAATCAAATTTTAACTAACAATGAGTTAATTAAAAAAGAATTAACCGACAAATTATTTGACAATGCTAACAGAGTTTTAGTTATTGATGGTTATCCTACTTGTAATTTTAATAGTTTGATATCAATGTTTGAAAATGTTAAAACATTCAACATGCGTGATATTTATAAAAACGATGAAGAAATACATGATATGTTAAAAGCATATTTACCAGAAGATCGTGTCATGGATCCAGTTTTGTTATATGGCAAATTGTTTACTGATGGATTAAAGAAATTAATGGATGATAATAAATTAAATGATTTACTTACTTCTATTAAAAATGAATCTAGTAATGTAATTGTTTATGGACATGGTGCTTTAATTAAAGAGATTCGCGATTTGGCGGACATAAAAATATATATGGATGTTTCTCCAAAAGAAGCGGCAATCCGTGCTAAAAAAGGATTATATGTTAATATTGGTGATAAAAAAGCTCGACCATTTAAAGAATTAATGCGCCGTAATTACTATGTTGATTTTGAAAATGAAACATTATTAAGAAAAGAATTAGTGCAACAAAATGAACTTGATTACTATGTTTTTGGAGATCATGATGATGCATTAACTATGGCACCATTTGGTGTTATGAATGTATTATTTGATGAATTAGTAAAAAGACCATTCCGCTGCAAACCTGTATATCTTGAAGGTGTATGGGGCGGATTCTATATGATGCGTATGCGTAATTTACCAAAAACTATGAAAAACTGTGCTTGGATTTTCGATATGATTCCTAGCGAAGTTTCGGTAGTAATTGAATCAAATGATACGAAAATCGAAGTTCCATATTACACATTTGTTCATGCGCGTGGTGTTAAATTAATGGGACAAGATTGTGTGGATTATTTCCATGGATATTTCCCAATTCGTTTTAATTATGATGACACATGGCACGCGAATGGAAATATGTCTATTCAATGTCATCCATATCATGATTATGTAAGAAAAGAAAAT
Source organism: uncultured Bacilli bacterium (assembly GCA_934133115.1). Next base: position 6,775 of record CAKPAV010000023.1, on the reverse strand, counting down.
AATGAATTAGGTCGTCAAGATGAATCTTATTATATTGTCGAAGCTGCAGAAGGTGCAAAAACATTCTTAGGGTTTAACGAAGATATTAATCCAGATGATTTTATGAAAGAAGTATTTGAATCAGAGAAAACTGGTAAACCAATTGATTATTTAAAATATGTTAATGCTGTTACCTCGACTCCCGGAACACAAGTTTTAATTCCAGCGGGAACTATCCATTCTTCAGGTAGAAACCAATTAGTTCTTGAAATAGGTTCTTTAACTATTGGCTCATATACTTATAAACTATATGACTATATGCGTAAAGATTTAGATGGTAATCCTCGTCCAATTCACTCTAGACATGGTGATAATGTCCTTCAAAAATATCGCAAAACCAATTGGGTTAATGAGCATATTGTAAGAAGAGCAAAAGGTTTTGATGATCATGATACAGTTTTAACGCAAACTGTTGGTGAAAGTCCATTATTATATTTTAAGCTAATGACAACACAATTTTTAGATAAATATGAAGATAATACTAAAAATTCTTTCCATGTGTTAACTGTTACTAATGGTGAAAAGGTAAGAATTAGTTCTAAAAATAATCCAGAATATAACTTTGTGGCTAATTACTTAGATATTGTAGTAGTACCGCAAAATGTTGGTGAATATGTAGTGGAAAATCTAGGTAATCAACCAGTTACTATTCATAAGACATTATTAAGAGAAGATTTCTTAGATGAATTTAATCAATACGAAAAAGCATTAAGTGAAAAATAATTAAATAAAAATAATTTTTAATGGTAAAGGAGGAAGTATTAATGAAAATAGCAAACAAATTATTCTTAACAGCATTATCTTTTTTCTCAATGATTATTGGTGCAGATGGATTAAATTCACTAGCTAAAGAGCCAGTAATTGAAGTTAAAGCTAAAGAAAATATGTTAGATGGCGCAACTGTTTATCAAAGAATGTATGAAGATAACTTTGTTGATGGTGTAAATGTTGTTTGGAATACTAGTGATTTATGTGGAAATGATACAGAAATTAAAAAAGATGGTAATGCTTCTTGGAAAGTAGAAGTAAACCCAGGAAATGGTTATGTAGAATATTATTGTGAATTTCCTCGAGTTATTGATTTTCGTCATGGTGATGCTGAAGGCACAGATTCGACATTCAAAAAGATTGCTACCATTGAATTTGATGTTTATTTAGATTGTAATCCAGGTTGGTATAACTTCTTTTTACTTGAACATCGCGGCGAAGAATATAAAAATAAACCGATTAATCGTCAATATAATCGTTCATTTGTAACACTAGATAAATACATTGATTATACTTTGCAAAAAACTTGGCAACATGTTCAAATCCCTGTTTCTGCTTTTTCTGCCTCTGGTAATCGAGCAAATGATACGGGAACTGCCTCAGAAAAATGTATGGTTGATTTAACAAATATTAGTGGATTTGGTGTTTGTCATATGATTAACAATACAGGCGCTGGATATTTTTATTATGATAACATGGAGATTTGTTTAAATAATAAACCAGATGATTATTTAGGATGTACAATGGTTCGTCCTGATGAATTTGAACGCTTAGTTAAAAATAATACTATAAAAATGACTCCAGTTGATATATCATCACTTGCTACAACAGCATTTACTGGTGGTGAAGGTAAGGGTTGGTCAGGCCAGGGAGCGGATAATGAACTCACTGGATTTGATATGTTTGGTGATGTAGATTTTCGTGGAATGAAATTTAATATACTTGATCCTAATGATCATCAATTTACCTCGATTGCTTTAGGAAGCAAAAATAATATGAATATCCCTAAAAATTCACGTAATTTATATGTTGAATCAGTAGAAATACCAATCAATCAAAAGGCTGATGGATTATATATGATTCATAATACCGCTTGGGATGGAAAAAAAGTGGCAAAATACACTTATAATTACGCTGATGGAACAAGTTCTACCACCGACATTATTAAAGGACGCGAAATTTATGACTGGTGGAAGAGTGATGAGAGTGATGTTTGTCCAATTCTTTGGTCAGGCAATAATAATGAAGCTAGTTCATACTCATTGGGTATTAAAGTAAATATATTTGCTTTTGTTAACCCTAATCCAAATAAAACAATTAAATCATTAACATGCACTATTGATTCTGATACGACAGTTGATTTGATTGCGGGTGTGACCGCTGTTGATTGTGGTGGTAATGGATTATATATGCAATACTTAGAAAGCAAATTTAATCCAGATACAACTAATTGGTACAATTATGAATTACCTAATTACTCTGATTATGTTGGTAGTGCATTAGATGTATCTTATCTATTAGATAAAAACATTGATGAAAATGGTTATATTACTACAAAAGGTGAGTATTTTGTTAACGGAAAAGATGAAGTAGTTAACTTCTGGGGAATAAATGTATCAGGACAATCATTCTTTGGTACATCGAAAGAACAAATCGAATTATTAACCGATACTATCGCTGCAATGGGATATAATATGGTTCGTTTAATTGACTGGGATGCTGGTTTCTATTCTCCAAATATTTTTGGAAATAATGGCGGAACTAGTGTGGTTGATTCAAGTGCTTTAGATGAATTTAATTATTTCTGGTATTGCTGTAAAGAACGTGGCATTTATATTGATATGGTGATGTTAGGTGGAAGATATGGATCCACACTTAAATCTATTGGAAGCTTTACTGATGAAGAAACAAGTGATATTAGTAGTGGATTTAAATTTGAAACATATATTGATAGTCGTTTAGTTAATGAAACCAAAAGGCTAGTTAAAGAAGTAATGACAACTACTAATAAATACACAAATACTACATTAGCAGAAGATAAAGCTTTAGCATTAATGGAAGTAGCGAATGAGAATAACTTAACGGATATGTATGGCTATTATACTAGTAGCGAACAATATGAATTTGTAAGTGATTCTTATAAAACAATGTTCCAAAATCGTTTTAATGAATGGTTATTAAGATTATATGGTAATAATAATGCTTTAAAAGAAGCATGGAAGGATAAGACCGGAAGTGGATTAATGGGATTATCACGTAAAGAAAATTGTGAGGATGGAACTGTATTAATTTCTCAAAATTATTTAGGAGCTGATTATTCAGCACAAAGAATTAATGATACATTCCGTTTCTTATATGAACTTCAAGTTAATTATTATGATGACATGTATAATTGGGCAAAAGGTAGCGATGGACTTAATCTTCATGTTGGACTATGTGGAACAACTAACTTGCCAACAGGAGATTTAAATGATTTATATGTAAATGCTGCTTATGATTATATAGCAAGGCACTACTATAAATCACATCCAACAACTGGTACTGAATTTGGTGTTGATACCGCAACTGGAACAGTTGGATCAATGGTTGAAAGTATGAGTGGTAATATTTATGGAGATTCCGCTAAAGGAGATTTAGTTGGTAGTCCATATATTGTAAATGAAGCAAATGAAGCGGAGCCTAATACCCATACTGCGGAATATAATATCATGACTTCTGCAATATTCTCATTACAAGGTTGGAGTGTATGTTCATTTAACTTATCAACTGCGCCACTAGATAGTCAAAGTAATATGATTACTAATGCATTCCAATTTGCAAATCATCCTACTAGAATGGGAACAGCATCTTCTGCAGCACTTCTTTATTATTCACAAGCAATTGCTAAAAATAAAGAAAACTATTATAACGGAATAAATGTTGAAAATGCTTTTGATACAAATAACCAAAGTCATAGTATAGCTGGAGGATCTTATATTATTGCTAATGTCGGTAATTACTTCTACAAGGAAGATGAAAATGGAAACATTACATATATAAATGGCGATGCAGAAACAATTGGAAAAAATAAAGCATCTTTACTTGAAAAACTTGAACATTATTATGTTACTAGTGAAGATGGATCTATTTTATGGTCACAAGATGGAACAAGATTTTTGGTAAATACCAATGTTTGCCAAGGTGCAGTAGGATATTACGCTAATAAAAAAGTAGAACTATCCGATGTGGTAATTGATATTGATAATGATTATAGCACTATCACATTAGCAGGTATTGGAAGTAAAGGTGCGACAATTGATGGGGCTGAACGTTTATTATTGACTGCTGCCGGACAATGCCGTAATACGGGATATGAACTATCTGCCGATGGAACAACTATTAAAGATTTAGGCGAAGGTCCAGTAAAAGTCGAACAAATTACTGGTGACATTACCATTAAATCAAAAGATGATTTTGAAGTTTATTGCTTAAATAGTTCAGGAAGAAGAACTAAACAAGCAAGTACAAGTAAGACAAGTGAAGGATTTACTGTAATTCATCTTCAACTTGGTGATAACGCTATGAACTATGAATTAGTTCGTAAAAATAAATCTCAAGATACTATTATAAAATCTTATGATGATGTATATGGTGATATGATGAGTAAAGTAGAAAGCGTTAAAGATTACTTACCATCAATTACTGATAACTTATATATGCTTGATGAAGATGTTACTAGAGGTGATTATTTAGTAGCGTTAGTAAGAGGTTTAAGTCTTGAAAGTGAGGACGAAAAAGCTTACGCGGATGTATCGAGATATTACTATGGTTATCAAGAATTAAAAGTTGCACGTGGACTATACTTAGTTGATGGAACACAAGTGAAAGCTTATGAGGCTATGACTAAGTTAGATGCTTATGTCGCCGCATATCGTGTATTAAATCATTTTGGATTTACATGCCATAAAGATTATTCACTTATTTCAGAAGAACTTAAAGGTAGTTTAACTGAAGAACAATTAGACGCTATTGCAGGATTATTAGGATCTAAATTTATTGAAAAAGAAGATATTGATAATTTAACTTTAGAAAGCAAAATGACAAGAAGAGAGACAGTTAATTTATTATTAGAACTTAAGGATTATAGTAACCATAATCAAGGAAAAGATAATCCTAATAAGAATAATAGTAATGTTGGTTTGATTGTTGGATTATCTGTTGGTGGAGCAATCATATTAGGAGGGGCAAGTTACGCATTGATAATGTTCTTTAAAAAAAGAAAATTAAATGCTAAAATAAGTAATGAAAAAGAATAGGGGAGAGTTTATGGATAATTGTTTTGTCAAAATGTGTGAAATAAAAAATGATTTGTCTACTTCAGAAAGAAAAATCGTTGATGCAATTATCGAAAATCCAAAAAAAGTTTGCTTATATTCTGTTATTGAATTAGCGGATTATTGTCATACATCACCAGCCACAATAACGAGAATGTGTAAATCATTAGGTTATTCTGGCTATCGTGATTTTATCAAATGTTTAATGCTTGATGTATCTAATCGTACGATTACTAATGAATTTAGTAATGATTACGCTATGATTGACCCAGATGAATCATTAGAAGGTATTGTTAATAAAGTAATATCTAATAATGCACTAGCAATTAAAAATAGTTATAAAATTGTTGATTTTAACGAATTACGTAAAGCAGTAAGTTTACTTTCAACTACCAAAAGAATTCATTTTTACGGCTTAGGTGGATCAAGTATTGCGGCTTTAGATGCTGAATGTAGATTTTTAAGAATAGGAAAAGATGCCCATGCTTTTACGGCATATCATGAACAAATATTTGCTTCTGCAAATTTAACTAAAGCTGATGTTGCTGTAATTATTTCTTATTCTGGTGAAACTAACGAAATACTTGATGTGGCAAAATTATGCCAACAAGTAGGTACAAAAATCATATCAATTACAAGATATTCAAACAATTCTCTTAGCGAATTAGCGGATGTTAAACTTAAAACAACATCGATAGGTAATTCAATAAGAAGTGTGGCTTCTGGTGCGCAAATTGCCCAATTAAATATGATTGATATTTTGTATTCTGCGGTTGCTATGAATAATTACGAAGAATTAGATAAACTATATCAATTAACGAATGAAATAATTAATAAGAGTAAAAAAACTTATTAGGAGAATTAAAAAAATGTATAGAAGCAAATATAAAAAAGCACTGACATTTTCCTTTGACGATGGCACTGTTTTTGATAAACATTTAGTAGAATTATTAAATAAATACGGAATGAAATGCACTTTTAATCTCAATAGCGGTAAAATGACTCACGCAGATAACTGGGTTAATAAAAATGTAATCATTTCTCACTTAAACCGCACCGAAATCAAAGATATGTATAAAGGTCATGAAATTGCTAGTCATAGTTTAACGCATCCATTCTTTGACCGCTTAGATTATGAAACACAATTAAATGAAATTAAAACAGATATTGAAAATTTAGAATATTATTTTAATACAAAAATCAAAGGATTTGCCTTGCCATATGGTTGTTATAATGATGATACTTTAAAAGCATTAAAGGAATGTAATCTTCATTATAATCGTCTTGCTGGTACTACAATGTCATTTGATAAACCAAAAGATTTAATGAAGTTTAGTGGTACTTGTCATTTCCATAATCCAAAAATTATGGAATTAGCCAAACAATTTGTTGAATTAAACCCAGATGAAGAAAAAATATTTTATATTTGGGGACATAGTTATGAATTAGAAGTTGATAATTTATGGGATGAATTTGAAAAATTATTAAAATACTTAGCAAATAGAGATGATATCTATTATTGCACTAATTCGGAAGCATTCCACATTGATTAATTTAGCGGCACATTATGTGCCGTTTTCTTTATTTGTTTGTTATGAAAATTATTTTCACACATAAGCTGTCTTTGCTAAAAAAATTATTGATAGACATTATAT
>CAKPAV010000022.1 GCA_934133115.1 uncultured Bacilli bacterium | reverse complement strand
ACCAATTAGCAATACCGCAAATCAACTATTAGATGTTTTCGATAATTTTAATAAAAACTACGCTAGTGAAGGATTTGAAGCTCATGGTACTTTTTTCTATAAAGGAATAAATGTTGTTGAAGCTAATAAAAGTACTATTGAACGTGCTATTAAGAGTAAATTTCAAATTGGTAATCATACTTTAAATCATAAGCATTTAGAAGATTTACCGGCTCGAGAAATAAAAGCAGAAGTTAGTGGTACCATAACAAATTTAAATAAATTTGTAGATGTTAATGAAGCTTTAGTGCGTTTACCATTTGGTACTTATAATGATTTAGTTTTAGAGACAATTAATTATCCACTTATTAATTGGACTAATGGATTAGATACGCTAGATTGGAGCGGAAAAAGTGCTGATGAAATATATACCACTGTCATTAACAATCTTCGTGAAGGCGGCATTGTTTTAATGCATGAAGGATATCAAACTACCATTAACGCCGTAAAAAAATTACTACCTTCTCTTTATGAAAGAGGATATCAGGTAGTAACTATTAATGAATATTGTAAAGCACGAGATATAAAATTAGAGCGACATAAAGTTTACACTTATTTAGGTGACCTTTAAATCTCTTCAATACTTAGCATTACGCTATATAAATTATAAGTTGATTTATCAACTATTTTAGTAAAAATATCATTTATATTTTTTAATGTATTTCCTTTTAAAATACATGTAAAATGAATATCTCTACCTATTAGACGATATTCTTTTTTATTAGATAAAAGCGGTAATTTTATACTATTATTTTTTAATGAGGAGGAAGTAATAACAACAAATCCTTTTTTATGATCTTTCGATAATGTAATAAATCCTCCAATTCCGTTTTTATAAACACTCTTTAAATATGAAATATCCCCAAATTGAAAAATATCACAATTTGCTTTATAAAATTCAATTTGATTTTTAACAACATTTTTTTCTTCTTCGTTAAATTTGGTAGGATCTAATTCGTATCCTAAATTACCACCGCAAGCAACATTAAAGCGTGTTTCTAAAGATGAAGTTCGTTTAGTAAACCAATTAGGTGAGGCAGAAACATGTGCACCCATATTAACTTGATGATAGGCATAGCTCGTTCCAGTTTGAATAAAAATACGATCATATGGATCAGTATTATCACTTGTCCATATTTGCGGCATATAATATAAAATACCTAAGTCAAATCTAGATCCTCCGGCTGCACATCCTTCAAATAAAACATCTCCATATTCTTTAGTGATAGTGTCCATTATTTCATATAAATTCATAATGTAGCGATGATAATATTCATTCGAAGAATATTTAGATGAATAAACATCTGACATATTACGGTTATAATCCCATTTTACATAATTTGCTTTTGTTAAATTAAGTACATTTCTTAAACTACTTAACACATATTCTTTAACTTCTTCATTTGTTAAATCAAGCATTAATTGGTTACGATGTAAATGTGGTTTACGATTAGGGATTAACATTGCATATTCTTTGTGATTCTTATATAATTCGCTATCTTCAGAAATCATTTCTGGTTCAATCCAAATACCAAACTCGAGTCCTAAATCTTTAATCTCTTTTGCCAGTTTGTCTAATCCACCAGTTTTTTCTTTATAATCAAACCAATCGCCCAATGAAGAATTATCTCCATCACGATGTCCAAACCAGCCATCATCAAGAACAAATAATTCCGCACCTACATCTTTAGCAACTTTAGCAATATCAATAATTTTTTGCTTAGTAAAATCAAAATTAGTACCTTCCCAATTATTCATTAATACTGGTCTAATTTTTTCTTTATACTTAGGATGCACAATATGATTTTGAATAAAGTCATGATATTCTAAAGAAAGTAAATCTTCATTTTTTTCATAAATCATAAATGCTTCTGGAGCAATAAATATATCCTTAGGATTAATTTTATATTCAAACATAAAATCATTAATACCTGATATTATGCGAGCGTGCTTATATGCATCAATTTCAATACTTGTTTTATGATTGGATGAATACATTAAATTGAATCCATAATAACCATTTTTATTTTTAAGTAAAACAAATGGATTATGATCCGCGGATGAAGAGCCGGTTCTTGATTCATTAATAAATAATCCTCCGCGCAATGTTGATTCATGGCGCATTCTTTCTTTAGCCCATCCACCATCAAAAGTATAAACATTAAAATAATCTGTTTTTAATTCTAATTGTAAAGAAGGCATTTTATTTAAATAAATAGGAAGTGTTCCTTCATTAATTAGGCGCGAATTAACCGCAACAACATCGGAATTTTTAAAAAACGAATAATAAATTTCTAAGGTGATATTATTAGTCTCATCTTTAAGAGTAAAACAAATATTTTCTAGTTTATTTCTACTTAATGGTAAAGAAGAATTATTAATTAATGGTTTATTAAGTTCAAATTTAGCAAATTTAAAATCGGAAACAAATGTACCATTAGAATTTTTTATTTTGATACTTGATTCTTTATAATCTTCTTTTCCAAATTGTGATAATACATAATCACGCATATCAACACCAGTGATATCCGTAATTCCTAAAAATGGTACTAAATCCGCATGTTTTTTTAGTTTTTTGCCGTAATACACAATTTCAGGAAGTTCGCCTATTATATAAAAAGCTAAAGTATTATTTTTAGTATCAACTCTAATAAATTTATTATCAATTACTTTTATCATAATGTACTCCTTTAAAAATGAATAATGTTAGTCATAATATCTAAAGTTTTGAGTGACTTATCTTTATCCCAACTGTTTGGATAATGTTTTTTATTTTTTATACAATCTATACTTTCTAATATTTCATATTCAAATCCAGTTAATTTTGGTGATATATCTTCATTAATAATCAATTGATTACCTTGAAATATTTTAATTTCTTTTGGACATTCAATTGGTGATACTTCCATTAAATAATCATCATTTTGAATTTTTAAATAAGATTCTCGGTTATATGTCGCATCCACAATACATTTTGCAAAAAAGTTATCATAAACAAATCCAAACTCTTCTTTTATATCAACTTCACTAGAATATTCAATATTCTTTATTAATAATGCATTATAATTAAATCCACATGTTAATAAAGTAATTGCGATTGGATATATTCCTAAATCAAAAAGCGCTCCACCGCCTAAATCTTTACGATTTACTCTTTCTTTAATAATTGAATTAACTTTAAAGACTGCTAAAGAACTAGTAATATTTTTAAAATATTTATTAATATACGATTGGATTATTTTTAAAGATGGCATATATGCTGTCCATAATGCTTCACCAATATAAAGATTTTTATCTTCCGCTAAATCATATAACGCTTTAGCCTCCTTTAATCGTAAAGTGATTGGTTTTTCTAATAAGACATTTTTACCATTTTCTAAGCATAATTTGGCGTGCTCATAATGCAATGAGTTAATTGTAGCTATATAAATTAATTCAATCTCTTTATTATTAATTAAATCATCATAATTTCCATAAAATCCAGCAAAATCGTATTCTTCTTTAAATTGTTTAGCTTTGTTTATATCGCGAGAAGCAATATAACATTCTTTATTTAATTTCATCAATTTTAAAGTATTTCCCATTTTTTGAGCAATACGTCCACACCCTAAAATACCTATTTTCATTCTTTGTGTCCTCCAAAAGAAGATAAACCACGATGATATTCTTCTGGACGATTTTCTTTATGAATTATTTCATCAAATATATATTGATAGCGAAGGACAATAATTAAAGAAGATAATCCAAAGTAAAATAAGAATAATACTGCAAGTATAATAACTTTAACAACACGAGAAAAGAAAAACACTAAAGATAACGGTGCAATAGTTAAAATTATAAGTCCAAATGTCGGTAATGTCTTTTTAAAAGATAATATAAAAGCATTGCGTAAAATATCACGCACTTTCATATTATATTTAACTTGTTCTACTGAAGCACAAGTAACAATATTTAATAAAAAACAAAATATTATTAATGAAAAAAAGCGAATAATTATAAATAACAAATTATTTTCTTTTGGACTAAAAAAGAAAAAATTAAATATTACAAAATAACTACCTAATCCTAAAATAAGAAAATAAATAAGAAATTGCCACCAATTTTCTTTTATTCCAGAAAAGTAATTACTAGCATTACATGGTTGATCAGATGTAATTCTTATCATCATTTTATAAGCACCGCTTAGTCCTATGCCTAATAATCCAGTAAGAGGAATTACCGGTAATAAATATAAAGATCCAAAAATCATAATGTTTTCTTTAGTTACGTCTGGTGTATTTAAGATAGCAATCCATTGATAGCAAAAGAAAAAAACATATAATGCAAGCGGTATAGCAAATATAAATGTCATGTAACTAGCAAATGAAACATTTCCAAAATAAAATTTCAAAGAATAAAACAATTGTTCCACTCTTGTACTTGGTAATTTTTCTTCTTTATTTTCCATATTTTCCCTTCCTTAATTTTTTGATGATTCAATAATCTTTTTATATTCAAAAAACGAATCTTTTAATATTCTTTTTTGATGTTTAGCATAATCTACATATATTAGTCCCATACGGATTTTAAACCCTTCATTCCATTCAAAGTTATCCATAAGTGACCAATGAAAGTATCCTTTAATATCAACACCTTCATTATAAGCTTTTTCTAAATAAGATAAATAAGAATGTAAGCATTCAATACGCATTTTGTCATGAATCTTATTGTTATTAGGCTTAGCAAAGTCTCCACATCCACTTTCTGTAATAATGATTGGTGTTTTGTATCTTTTATATAAAAATTTAGGTGAATAATACATCACTTCTGGTAAAACCATGTAACCATTATCCATAATTTTACGATCTGTTGGATTAACTTGAATTATATGTCCATTAATATTATCAACATAATAACCAGAATATAAATTAATTCCACAAAAATCGATTTTTTGAGAAATTAATTCCATATCTTCTTCTTTGATATTAGGCATAATATCGTTAAACGCTTGATAGTATCGATTAGGATACTTTCCTAAAAAAATTGGATCATACCATATTGCAACTCCATCACCCAAACGATCTTCTTTTAAGTCAAAATAATCTTGATAAGCATCTTCTTCACTTTCTGAATGATTCTTATTCGGTACTGGGACCCATCCACAAGCTGAAAAACCAATTTTAGCATTGGGAATCATTTTTCTTATTACCTTAACTGAACGACCATGAGCTAAAAGAATATTATGAATAGCTAATAATACTTCTTTATTACTTAATTTTTTTCCTGGTGCAAAACTTCCAGAAACTAGTCCGTTATAAACACTATTTTCTGGTTCATTGAATGTTATATAATCTAATACTTTATCTTTAAAAATATTACATATTGCTTTAGTATATTGCTCAAACCATTTAGGAAAATCAGGGGATAAAAATCCTCCTTGTTTTTCTAAATATTCTGGTAAATCCCAATGGAATAAAGTCACAAATGGTTTTATGCCGTTTTTCTTTAAATTATCTATTAAATTAATATAAAATTGCACGCCTTTTTCATTTATTTCTTCTAAATTATTTGGTAAAACTCGACTCCAAGAAATAGAAAAGCGATAAACATTTACGCCTAACTTTTTCATATAACCAATATCTTCTAAATAACGATGATAATGATCACATGCAATATTCGCATTTTGATTTCGATAAGTATTACCTAAAGTATTTGTAAAAGTATCCCAAATTGATAAAGATTTGCCATCCGTAAGATAAGCACCTTCAATTTGATAACTTGCTGTTGATACGCCCCATAAAAAATCTTTATTAAACATTTTTAATACTAACAACCACTGCGGATTGTCCTCCTATTGATATTACCTTATTGTTAATTTCAGCAGTTCCATCTTTAAATATAATTTTGCTAACGCAATCTAGCTTAATATTTTTGGTATTTAAAGTTGGATTAACAATTATTAAATCATTATTTCGATAATACGCTAATAAGCGTGGATCATTAGTTTCAAAATAACGAATTTCATTACCTTTTAAGTTATTATCTTCATTACGAAGTTTAATTAATTTTTTAGTTAAATTAAGTAAGGATTTGTCATCATTTTCTTGTTTAAATAAACTAGTCGAATAATCGGCTTTCAAAAATGGCTTAGTACTTTCTAAAGGTGAAAAGCCTTGATTTTTATTATCACACCAAGGGAATGGAGTTCTTGAACCAGTTCTTGCATATCCACATTCTACCGAATCTATATCATCTTGATATTTCATTCCTAATTCATCTCCATAATAAATAAAAGGAACACCAGGTAATGTTAAAACTACAAAATTAAATAATCTTAATTCTTTTTCATCTAAATAATAACTAGATCTTACAGTATCATGATTACATGTGATAAAACTTAAAAATCCTTTATCTTTATTATCATTAATCATTTTTATAGTCTTTTTTAAATCTTCTCTTATATCAAAAGCGCTATCAACTTCTAAAAATGATTTAACTTTAGGATTAAATTCTTCAATTCTTGATAAATCATTATAAAAATTATTTGACATATCAAGAACAAAATCAGCATCAAATCCTGCTTCTAATGATTGATAAGGATTATTCCATTCTGATACAAACATGATATCTGGATAATTTTTTTTTATAGTAGAAATCATATATTTCCATATCTCAATAGTGGCTTCTTTGTTATCATCATTTTTTACTAAAGAGTCCGCTAAATCGACACGGAAACCATCAACGCCTCTATTAAGCCAAAAGCGCATAACTGATAATAAAAATTCTTGTGTTTTTCTTGGTTCTTCATCTTTATATGACATTTGCCAATCATGAGTTATTTTATTAAATCCATAATTTAAGGCCGGTTGAGTAGAAAAGAAATTCACCATATAAGCGCCAAATCGATTATATCTTCCATTAAGAAATTTATATTCACTTGGGCAGTCCCAAGGATTTTTAGTCCATATAAATCGGTCAGAGTATTCATTATGTTTTGGACTAGCACTTTTTAAAAACATTTCATTTTCTTCACTAGTATGACCAGCAACTAAATCAACTATAATGTGGATGTTTCTTTTATGACATTCATTAACTAATTTATCAAATTCTTCTTCTGTTCCAAATCGTGAAGAACATTTAAAAAAGTCTCGTACATCGTAGCCGCCATCCATAAAAGGAGAATCATAATGTGGATTAAGCCATATAGCATTAACGCCTAAATCTTTAACATAATCAAGTTTAGATATAATACCTAAAAAATCACCATATCCATCATTATTACTATCTTTAAAAGAATTAGGATAAATTTCATAAAATATTGCATCTTTTAACCAACTACATTTCATAAATGATAACAGCTCCTTTATCAACTTAATTTTAAACTAGATTAAAACAATAATAAAGAAAATTTATTTTATAAAATGAATAACTATACGAAAATTATTTTTATAACAATTTAAACTAAAAAAGACTATTTAAGCCATTATTGCTTATAATAGTCTTATTTACATTAATTTAAATGCTTTGATCCATCATTTCTAATTGAAATTTGATGGACATTTTCTTTACCAAACACTTCTCCCATTTCTTCAACATAATACTCTAATTCATCTTCATGAACAAACGCTAAGATTGTTCCTTCAAATCCACCACCATGAATTCTACAAGCACCATCATGGATTAAGTGTTTAGATAACGCTAAGGCGAGATTAATATTTTGAGTTAAACTTCCAGGAACACAAGTATTTTGTAAATATTCCATTGAACTATTTCCAGATTCATTAACCATTTCTAAGAATTTTTTAATTTTACCATTCTTTAAATTTCTAAATCCTTTTTTAACTCTTTCATTTTCATCATAGAAGTGAATTGCTCTTAATATTGCGCGATCAGAAACAACTTTTCTTAATTCTGGTAAAGCTGCATAAAATTCTTCTTTTTTAACTTTAGCAAGTACTTTTTTATGGAAATATTTAGCAACACTTTTCATTTCTTCTGGTATTGCGGCATAATGGCTTGTCAAATTAGAATGATCGCCACCAGTATTAGTAATAACAATATGATATGGTTCAATATTAATAGTTAAATGTTCAATAACTGGCTTATTAAGATTTTTAAAATTAATAAGGTTGACACCACCAAAAGCAACACCACATTGATCTAATAATCCACATGGTTTACCAAAATATTCTTTTTCCGCAAATTGGCCAATTTTTGCCATATCATAACGATCCATAGAATCATTGTTATAATAGAAATTCTCAATTTCCGCAATTAAGCATTCAAAAGCTGCCGAAGAAGATATTCCAGAACCCGCTGGAAGAATTGAATCAGCATAAGCTTTAAATCCGCCAATATGATAACCTAATTCTTTTAATTCAAATAATACACCTTTAATAAGTGCGGCATTTGTTCCTTCTTCTTCTTTTACTTTTTGAAGATTATTTAAATCAATTTTAGTTTCACCATAATTTTCTGAGATTAAAATTACTTCATTTTCGCATTTTTCTGTAGCGGCCATAATATCCAAATCAACAGCGCCTACTAAAACCAAACCATTATTATGATCCGTATGATTTCCTAAAATTTCCATTCTTCCTGAAGAAGAAAATAAATCAGTGGAATCACTATTAAAGTTTTCTTTAAATGCTTTTTTTAATTTGTTTTTTCTATTTTCTAAATCCATAAATAATGCACCTCGCACGCACTAATATGATAGTAAAAAAAATGATAAATTTCAATGAAAATAAACATTTAAAAATATCATTTTTGACTAGTAAAAAAGTACAAGGTCGATAACAACACTTGTACTAATCTAACAATGTTTTATATACTTCTTTTATTTGTTTTCCAACGCGAGAAATTTCTCTTTCTTTTGCTACTTTATATCCTTCTTCAACTATCGCACTTAAATCATTATTTAAGGCATAATTAATTTTTTTAATAAATTCTTCATTTGTTTTAGCTTTTAAACAATTTTTATTATCCACTAACCAAGGATCAAATACGCCAATATCACGAACTAAAAGCGGCGTTTTGCTTGCTAAAGCTTCTAAAGCCACAATGCCTTCTGTTTCTTCAAAAGATGGGAATAAAACTAAATTAGACGCTAAATAAGCACCTTTTATTATGTCTCCATCAATATATCCCGGCATAATTACGTTACTTGGTCTATTTTTTATTGCGCGTAATATTTTTAAAGGTACTAAAATTCTTGCTAAATTACCAAACCAAATAAATTTAATATCCGGCATTTTTCTAGCAATTTCAAAGAAATCTAAGATTCCTTTACGCTCAAAAAATAGTCCCACTCCCATAACAACTTTATCATTTTCTTTAATGTTAAAATATTTTTCAAATTTCTTTACTTTTTCTTCATTATAACTATATTCATCTAAATCAATCCCATTACTTATCGCATATACTGGGCATTTAACAAATGGATAGTTTTCGATTAGTTTTTTAGAATATGGGGTTGGCGTTATAATAACATCGGCTTTAGAGTACATTCTTTTAAGCATATTGTCAAATGCTGGCTCCATTAATTTATATAAGCGAAAAGATTTACGAAAATCTTCAAAAGTAGAATGACCATGAACCACAACTTTTTTGCCTTTTTTATGACATTTCTTTAATAATTTTTGTGAACGAAGAAAATAAGTATTAATGTGAGCAATATCAAAATCATCTTTTTTATTTAAAGTAAAGTCAACATCATTAGTGGATAAAGCTTTCATTTGATGGCGAAGTGCCCGTCCAATACCGCTTTTTTTCAAAGCATTTTCATTTTCAAAATATAATAATGCTTTCATAATCAATCAATATTAATTGTACTTGATACAATATAGTTAGGGCGGCCTTTAACTTCATCATAAATTCTTCCAATATAAGCATTAGTTAAACCATTAGTAACTAAAATAATTCCGCCAATTAAAGCAATGCTTGGAAATATCCATGCCACTAAAGGAAGTGAAATTTTAACAGCCACTAAAACTATAAAAGTAATAAAAGTAATTAACGAAGCAAATATAAAGAATAGTCCTAATTTTAATGCTATTTTTAATGGATACATACTATTAGCAATAATACCATCTTCGGCAAGACGTACCATTTTTTTAACAGTCCATTTAGTAACTCCCGCACTTCTTTCTGGACGATCAAATTCAATAGAAGTTTGTTTAAACCCGACCCAAGTAGCTAAAGCACGTAAATATCTATTATGTTCTGGTAATGCCAAAATAGCGTCCACTACTTTATGGTCATAAAGTTTAAATTCCCCTGTATCGGTTGGGATATCCATATTAGTGATTTTACGTAAAAAGCGATAATAACAATGAGCGGTAACTTTTTTAAATATTGTTTCGCCTTTTCTTTTTTTACGTTTCCCGTGAACTACTTCAAAGCCTTTTTTCCATTCTTCAATCATTTGAATAGCAACACTTGGTGGATCTTGTAAATCAACATCCATAATAATAACTGCTTCCCCTTTAGCGTAACTTAAAGCCGCTAATTCGGCTGCTTGTTGTCCAAAATTTCTTGAAAAATTGATAACTTTGACTCTTGAATCTTTTTTAGCTAAAGAAGTTAGAATTTCTAAAGATTTATCTTTACTTCCATCATTAACAAAAACTATTTCATATTCTTCATTAAGCGGTCTAATAGTTTTAGTCATAGTTTCATAAAATAATTCAACAACTTCTTCTTCATTAAAAACTGGTACTAAAATAGAATATTTTGGTAGCATATATTCTCCTCCTTAGAAATCATAAAAAGTAATAATCGGTCTTTTAATTTGAACATATTCGGAATTACTTTTAAATCCAAATGCATAATAAGCATTAGGAATATTAGGCATATCATAAGTAAATATTTTTCCACTTACAGTAGGCAATAAATTAGAAGCAATCGTAACAACTTGATAAGTTTCTCCTTTATCGACACTATACATTAAATACATGTTAGTGTATGCCTTAATTGAATCGTATTTAAATGTAACTCGTTTTATGTTAGTAAGTTCTCCTTCAAATATTAAAGCTGCAACTTTAAGAGTAGTGGCTAAATCTTCTTCTTTAATTTCCATTGCTAGTCCTATGCTTTTATAATTACTTAAATTAGCATAAGCAATAGAAGGGCTTGCTTTACTATCTGCAGTTCCTAATGTTATACCATTAGAAGCACTGGCCACATTAGCTTTTACTAATATCGTTTTATCATTATATGTGATTTCTTTACTCACATCTTTTTTATAAGTGTTTCCGCTAGATAAAGAATCTGCGTTATATAAAAATTGCGGTAAATCTTCTACAACTTCTACTTTTATTTTATTGGTAACATTTTCACCAGTAATAGTAATTACTGTTTTTCCTATTTCTTTTGCTGTTATTATATTATTAGAAATAGTAGCAACACTTTCATTACTAGATGTAAAAGTTAAATTATGATTTAGAGTAGGAAAACATTTGGTTTTAATTTCTTGACTAGTATTTTTAGCTAGAGTAATACTCTTTTTATCTATGCCAATATAATTCAATTTAGTTTCATCATAACTATTATTAAAATCAATTAATGCACCTTCACCATTATAAGAATCATCAAAACACATTCTTGCAAATTCTTGATGATCAATAAATACATTGCGGTTATTTTGTAGTTTTTGTCCTTCTTCATTGCGACTCATTTCTAGATAATTAACTGGATCTAAATCATTCCAAGATAGTAATAAATTCCAAGCATCTTCTTCTAAACCACTTGGTGTAGTAACAATATCCGTAATTCTTAAATCACCACGTTTATCACTAATTGTGTCATAAGTACTATTTAAAGATGAACTATAACGCACATATACATAC
>CAKPAV010000021.1 GCA_934133115.1 uncultured Bacilli bacterium | reverse complement strand
TTTTGGCTAAACTTATACAAATATATACAAAGCAAATAATTTATTAAGTTTTTTACTAGCAATATGCAAATCATTGTAAAAATTTTATAAAAACATCTCAGTTTAAAGCTCATGCTATTTTAATTTATTGAATTATATACAACGCTTTGTATATAATGTAGCAAGAGGAAATAACTATGAGAGAAATTAAAAGTATTAAAGATTTTTTCGAAATTGCATTAAAAAGTATCGCTATTGGTATTGCTATGTTTATTCCAGGAGTAAGCGGTGGCACATTAGCGTTAATGATGGGAATGTATGATGATTTAATTGAAAGTGTTGCTGGTATTACTAAACATTTTAAATTATCCATTTTATATTTAATTCCATTACTTATTGGTGGAGCAGTTGGTTACGCTATTGCATTATTAATACTTGGTTTAGGATTAAAATATATACCAATTCCAACTATTTCTTTATTTGCAGGTTTAATCATCGGCGGTATTCCTTCTATATTTAAAAATGTAAAAGAAGAAAAACCTAAGGTTTCTCATATTCTTAGTTTTGCTATTGCCGCCATATTTGTCGTGGCTTTAGGCATTGCCTCAATTAAATTCGGCTTTAGTTTTACTGCAAGCGATATTAAAGCATATCATTATATTTTTGTTTTTCTTGGTGGCTTTTTAGCAGCGATGGCTTTAATCGTACCTGGAGTATCTGGATCAGCAGTTTTGCTTACTCTAGGATTGTTTCAACTTATAACGATGGAATCTATACCTTACATTTTTAAATTTAATGAAATGTTTGGGACATATTTCTTAATTGACTTAGCATTTGGTGTTGGCTCTATATTAGGATTGCTTACAATTTCTAAATTAATGAAATATTTACTAAAGAATAAAAGAACTGGAACATTCTATGCTATTTTAGGATTTGTAGTTGGTTC
Source organism: uncultured Bacilli bacterium (assembly GCA_934133115.1). The sequence goes on along the minus strand of CAKPAV010000021.1, from coordinate 10,996 downwards.
AATATTTGCTATTTATTATAATGATTCAGTCTTAGGTGCAGGATATTACGAGATATTAAAAAATAATCCTTATCAATATGCATTAATTGTCATATTCTTAATTGGTGGTATTTTTGGATCATATTATTTTGAAAAATTAACTAACAAAAAGAAAAATAACGAAGAAATAAAAGAGAGTAGTAATGAGACTAGATAGATATTTAGCTAACGCTGGCATTGGCACAAGAAAAGAAGTAAAAAAATTAATCAAAGAAAAACATGTGAAAATTGATAACAATTTCGTTACCGATTCTAGTTTTAGTGTGGATTTTAACACTCAAGTTTATCTAGATGAAAAACTTGTTGATTACAAAGAATTTTATTATGTATTACTAAACAAACCTAAAGGATATATATCAGCAACATATGATGATTACCATCAAGTTGTGTTAGATTTGATACCTGAATATAAAAAGTATAAAGTAGCCCCTGTTGGTAGGCTAGATATAGATACGACTGGTGTAATGTTACTAACAAACAATGGTTCCTTATCTCATATCTTATTATCACCAAAAAGGCATGTGGATAAAACTTATCTAGCAGAAGTAAATCATAAACTAGATGAATCTTTAATTAATAACTTTAAGGATGGGATTATTCTTGATGATGGTTATAATTGTCTTCCCTCCAAACTAGAAATCATTGACGATTACCATGCCAAATTAACAATTCATGAAGGAAAATTTCATCAAGTAAAAAGAATGTTTCAAGCATTTGGTTATGAAGTTATTTCTTTAGATAGAATCTCTTTTGCAAACTTAACTTATGTAAATTTAAAGCAAGGAGAATATCGAGAATTAACTGAAGAAGAAATAAAATATTTATTAAATTTAGCAAATTTGTGATATTTTTGCAGTAAAAAAGTGAACTATTTAAGCACAAGACCTATTAGTTCACTTTTAATTTTAATCACTATATTTTTTAGAGAATTTTTTTAAATCAACATACATATCTGATAATCTACCAAACATTTTAAGGTAGACTTTTTTAAATAAGTAATCATATTTTTCATGATTGTCCATATTCGGATTGAAAGTTTTTGATTTTCGAACCATATTTTTAACAGCATCTTCATAAGAATTATAAACACCTAAATATTTATATCCGACAATTGCGCAGCCTAATGATGCTGTTTCATATGTTTGGACTCTAAATACTGGAACACCAAATATATCAGCAGTAATTTGACATATTGCATCACTTTGTGATCCTCCACCAGATACTGCAATTTCTTTGACTTTAGCGTGTTGTCTTCTTTCAATTCCTTCTAAGCCATCTCTTAAGGCATAAGCAATACCTTCGATAATTGCACGATATAAATGATATAAAGTATGACAATCACTAAAACCAATAATTGCACCTCTTGCATTTGGCTTCTTTAATCCTGGTCCCCAATATGGTTGAAGAACTAATCCATCACATCCAGGTTTAACTTCTAGTAATTTTTTATTCATGTATTCTTCTACCGCTAATTTTTCAATAGTGGCTTCGGCACTTTCTTGCTTAGCAAATTCTTTGGTAAACCAAGTAATCATCCAATAGCCACGATATACTTGCACTTCCATATTATATAAATTAGGAATTGCTGCTGGATAAGCAGGTAAGAACTGCTCTGGTTCAATATATTTTTTATTGCTTACTTCTATAGAAGAAGCAGTTCCATAAGAAATACTTGCCATATCTTTAGTTAAACAACCTGTTCCAATTGTCTCACATGCTTTATCAGCACCCGTTGCTATTACTACTAATCCTTCTTTTAAACCAGTTTCTTCGCTACATTTCTTTGTTATTTTTCCTAATACATCCCCTGCTTCAACGATTCGACAACATTTTTCTTTATCTACTCCAAATATTGGTTTTTTAAGAGCGTGCTTTCCATACCATTTTTTGTGTTTGAAATCGATTGGATAATGTCCTGTTTGATTACCAATAGAATCTACTAAATCACCAACTAAACGATAAACAAAATAAGTAGAAATATTCACATAATGTTTTGTTTTTGCCCAATTCTCTGGTTCGTTTTCTTGTATCCAGTTTGCGACAGTTCTTCGCATGTTCATTTCCACAGTATCGGTCATACCAACAATTTTAAAAAGGAATCTATTCAATAAAGGTAATTTACGTTTTCCTTCCGCTAAACGTTGATCAAGCCATAATATTGATGGTCTAATAACTTCATTATTTTCATCGAGTAAAACTGATGTATCTCTAAAACAAGTCATAGAAATGCATTTTACTCTATCCATTAATTCTTTTTGTTCTTTTGTTAACTTTTTACAAACTTTACAAAGTTTTTCCCAATAATAAGATGGATATTGTTCACAATATCCGGTTTTAATTGAAAAATAAGCTTGTTCATATGGTTCTTTAACACAGGCTAAAGTGTTGCCTAATTTATCAATAATTAATGCTCTAACACTTTGTGTTCCAAAGTCTAAAGTTAATACTAATGGTTCTGATTCCATAATCTCACCTACCAATTTACATTTTATTACATTTTACTAGTCATTAAAATAAATTTTTTATTACTACTTTACGGCGTACTTTATATACTACTTTTATTGAAGATATCACAATATTGCAATTTGCCTAAAAAATTAAGAAAAAACTCATATTTTTTTATATTTTTAAATGAAATTTAATATTATTTATGTTAATATATTTCCGTAGCATTTATTGCGCTAATTTTTTAATTAGCAAATTTTATTAGGAGGAAAAAAAATGCAAGAAAAAAAGTATGTTTATCACTTTAAAGAAGCTCATGGCTTAGGTAAAGAACTTCTTGGTGGTAAGGGTGCCGGCTTAGCAGAAATGACCTACATTGGAGTCCCAATTCCACAAGGATTCACAATTACAACTGAAGCTTGCACACTTTATTATGAAAGCGGAAAAAAACTTCCAGATTTCTTAGTTAAACAAATCTACGAAGCAATTAAAACCGTTGAAAAAGAAACAGGAAAATCATTTGGTGGAGACAAGAACCCTTTATTAGTTAGTGTTCGTTCTGGTGCACGTGTTAGTATGCCAGGTATGATGGATACTATCTTAAACTTAGGTTTAAACGATAAAACCGTTGAAGTTTTAGCAAAAGAAACAAATAACGAAAGATTTGCTTATGATAGCTATCGTCGTTTCATCTTAATGTTTACAAACATTGCAAAAGGACATCCTAGAACTGCAATGGATAAAATGCTTGAAGATTTAAAAGAATCTAAAGGCTATAAACTCGATACAGAAGTTACTGCTGATGAATTAAAAGAATTAGTAAAGAAATACAAAGAATACTATAAATCAGTATTTGGTGAAGAATTCCCATCTGATCCAAAAGTTCAATTAATCGAAGCTGTTACTGCTGTATTCCGTTCATGGGATAACCCACGTGCTAACGTTTACCGTATGATGAACTCAATTCCTTATTCTTGGGGAACTGCTGTTAACGTCCAATCAATGGCATTCGGTAACAAAGGCGAAACATCTGGTACAGGTGTTGCATTCTCACGTGACCCAGCTACTGGTGAAAACAAAGTATCTGCAGAATATTTACCAAACGCTCAAGGTGAAGATGTTGTTGCTGGTATTCGTACACCATTACACATTGAAGAATTAAATAAACGTATGCCTGAAGTCTATAAAGAATTCATGGAAACAATTAAGAAAATGGAACACCATTACCGCGATATGCAAGATATGGAATTTACTGTTGAAGATGGTAAATTATACTTCTTACAAACTCGTAATGGTAAGAGAACTCCTGCTGCAGCTTTAAAGATTGCTTGTGATTTAGTTGATGAAGGTTTAATCACTGAAGAAGAAGCTGTATTAAGAATCGACCCAGTTTCATTCGATAAATTATTATTACCTGCATTCGATAAAGATGACTTAAAGAAAGCCACTATTATCGCTGAAGGTTTAGCTGCTGGTCCAGGTGCTGGTACTGGTAAAATTGCTTTCACCGCTGAAGAAGCTGAAAGAAGACACAACGATGGTGAAAAAGTTATCTTAGCTCGTGCTGAAACTTCACCAGAAGATATCGTTGGTATGGTTGCCGCTGAAGGTATTTTAACAATGCGTGGCGGTATGACATCTCACGCTGCAGTAGTTGCTCGTGGTATGGGTAAATGCTGTGTATGTGGATGTAAAGAAGCTTTAATCGATGAAGAAAAGAGAACTATTACTATTAATGGTAAAGTTTATACAGATCAAGATGTAATTTCTCTTGATGGTTCAACAGGTAAAGTATACCTTGGAGACATTAAGAAAGTTATGCCAGACTTATCAGCTGGTTACTTCGGCCGTTTAATGAAATGGGTTGACGAAAACCGTACATTAAAAGTTCGTACAAACGCTGATACTCCACGTGATGCAAAACAAGCAAAAGCATTCGGTGCTGAAGGTATTGGTCTATGCCGTACAGAACATATGTTCTTCGACAAAGACAGAATCTTCTCTATGAGAAAAATGATTTTAGCAGATACAGTTGAAGAAAGAAAAGCTGCTTTAGCAGAACTTGAACCAATGCAACAATCTGACTTCGAATCATTATATGAAACAATGGGCGAAATGAATGTTAACGTTCGTTTATTAGATCCACCTCTACATGAATTCTTACCAACAGAAGAAGATAAGATTGAAGAATTAGCAAAAGCAACTAATAGAACAGTTGAACAAGTTAAGGCTCGTATCGAATACTTACACGAATTCAACCCTATGATGGGTCACCGTGGTTGCCGTTTAGCAGTTTCTTATCCAGAAATTTGTGAAATGCAAACAAGTGCTATCATCAAGGCTGCTATTGCTGTTCACAAGAGAACAGGTTTAGACATTAAACCAGAAATCATGGTACCACTCGTCCTTGAAGTTAAAGAATTAAAATTCGTTAAGAATATTATCACAACTACAGCTGATAAATTAATCGCTGAAGCTGGTGTAAATATGCACTACCACGTTGGTACAATGATTGAAATTCCTCGTGCAGCTTTATTAGCTGATGAAATCGCTCAAGAAGCAGAATTCTTCTCATTTGGTACAAACGACTTAACACAAATGACATTCGGATTCTCTCGTGATGATGCTGCTAAGTTCTTACCAGATTATTACGAACACAAGATTTTCGAAGAAGATCCATTCAAGACACTTGATCAACATGGTGTTGGTAAATTAGTTGATATGGCTGTCAAACTTGGTCGTTCAACAAGACCTGAATTACACATCGGTGTTTGTGGTGAAACAGGCGGCGAACCAAACTCAATCGAATTCTACCATAAGGCTGGATTAGATTATGTTTCATGTTCACCATTCCGTGTACCAGTTGCACGTTTAGCTGCTGCTCAAGCTGCTATTAAAAATAGAAAATAATCTATTAAGTTAAAACAAAAAAATTGTGGATGTTTACAAATGTGACATCCACTTTTTTTATTTCTAAATCTTTCACTGAAATTTAAGAGTCTTCTGTTAATTTTTATAAAAAAAAGTAGCAATTACTTGCTAACTTTCTTTTTTGTTTCTTTTTTCTCAACTTTTTTAGTTACAACTGGTTTAGCCTCTTCCTTTTTTGGGGCTGGAGCAACTTTCTTTACTGCTTTTTTTGTTTCTTTTGGTTCAACCTTTTTTTCTTTTACTTCTTCAACTTCAGGTTTTTCCTCTTTAGCAGGCTTTTTTTGTTGATAATTTTGTTTTCTAATCTTACCATCTTTTTTATGAATAGTAATAGATCCATCTTGGTTTTCCGCTAACGCTTCAGCGTAATCAATTGCTTCTTTTTGAGTATTAAACAATTTAATAACTTTTGCTCCCTTGGCTAATTTTACTTGCCAAACACCATCATCTTTACGATGGGTAATAATATATCTTTTTGCCATTAGTTTATCCTCCCTATTTGTATTATATAAAATTTTTTAACAATATTTAAACATTTTTATTTTATATTTTCAAAAGGTCCAACAATTTCAGCATCTTTTATTTCTTTGTTTTCTATAAAAGAAGATTTAACAATGCATTTATTACCTATTTTGGCGTTTTTTATAACACTATTTGGTCCAATAATTGCACTATGTCCAATAATTGCATTACCGTAGATATGAGTATTAGGATAAATAATAGTGTCTTGTCCTACTTGAACATCTTGACCGATATATGTGGTTTTTGGATCAATAATTGTTACACCGCTTAGCATTAATTCTTTATTAATTCTTGCTTGAATTGCTGCACTTGCTTCAGATAATTGAACTCGATTATTAACTCCCATCATTTCATTTGGGTTTGATAAGATAGAAGCTCCAACTTTTAATCCTTCTTTTGTAAACATATATAACAAATCAGTTAAATAAAATTCACCTTGCTTATTATTTGTTTTTAAATTATGAAGATGTTTAAATAATTCTACATTATCAAATACATACATTCCCGCATTAACTTCTTTAACTTTATCCATTATTTCATCACAATCGGCTTGTTCGACAATTGCTTCAACTTGACTTCCATCTTCATTACGTTTGATACGGCCATAGCCTTTTGGATTTTCGACAATTGCTGTTAATAATGTTAATGAATTTTTATCATTAATATGTTTATTTAATAATGCTTCAAAAGTTTCTTTAGTAACTACTGGTGTATCTCCACAGCAAACAACAGTATATCCTTCTTTACCTTCTAAAATAGGCGCGGCTTGCATAACGGCATGTCCTGTTCCTTTTTGTTCTTTTTGCCATACAATTTCCGAACTATCTTCAACTAAAGATTTAGTCACTTCTCCGCCAAAACCAACAACAGTAATGATTTTTTCAAAATTTAGTGGTTTTAATGCATCAAGCACATATCTAACTAGTGGTTTATCTAAAATTTCATAACTAACTTTAGATTTTGATTCATCTAAAGAACGCATTCTTGTTCCTTTTCCCGCTGCTAAAATAACTGCATAATTTTTCATTTTTCTATACCTCTTATTTTAATATTTTAGTTATAAATACATTATAACCTTTTTTCTCTAAATTTTTAGACTCTTTTTCAATCATATGTTTATTTTCTGATAGAGCAAAGACTGATGAGCCTGATCCAGACATTAAAACAATTTCAAATCCGTGTGCTTTTAATTCATCTTTAACATTTTGAATTTCTGGAAGAAGTGTAATTGATGCCTTTTCTAAATCATTTCCAAAGTAATTTGGTATTTCTTCTGTTTTACCTTCTTTTAATGCTTTAATTAATTCATCAACATCCGGATTAGAAGAAGATCCAACCTCATCATATTTGACATATACTTCTTTAGTTGAAAGTCCTCTTTTAGGTTTAATTAATATTACATAATATTCTTTGTTTACTTCAATCGGTGTTAATTTTTCACCAATTCCTTCTGACCTACTTGGTGTATTAAATAAGCAAAAAGGAACATCTGCGCCAATAGATTTAGCAACATCCAATTCATCTTCAACACTTATTTTTAGTTTTAACAAATCCTTAATAGCGCGAATTACTGCCGCGGCATTCGCGGATCCACCGCCCAATCCTGCGCCAATAGGAATATTTTTATGAATATGTATTCTAAATGATTTATTTATATTAAATTTTTCTTTCATTTTACGAACAGCAATACTACATAAATTGTATTCTCCCGTTTCCAAAGAAAAATCATCGCATGTTACATATGTATCATATATATCTGGTAATAAAGAAATATCTATTGAATCATGTAATTCAAGAGGTAACATTACCATATCCAACTCATGATATCCATCTTTTGTTTTGCCTTTAACTTTTAAGGCTAAATTTATTTTTGCATAAGCTTTTACAATCATATTAATTTCCTCGATTATATTTTAGTTAGCGATAAGATTGTAACATATTTATAAATATATATAAATGTGTTTTAATTACATTTTTTCTTTTATAAAAAAAAGGGCCCCTAAAAAGGGGCTTGTCCAACTAAAATTATTGGTTAATTTCGTCAGTTCTCGCATAATTAGTTTCTGTATATTCTATTGGTCCCATTGGTTGATAATCTTTTAAACATAAAACCACAATGGAAAACGCAACAGGAACAGCAAATAACAGTGCAACGAATATACTTGAAGTAAAACTAAATAACATTGCAATAGCATTAAGAACAAGAATAGTAATAAATAATCCTTTTGATCTTTCTTGTCTTATAGTTTTTACTTCAGCCACAATAGAAACAACAATAATAGCAACTAAATAAATGATAGCCATAATAATAACAACTTTAGTTGTGCTTTTTAATATTGCTAGCTCTTCTGCGGACAATTGAGATCCAACTTGTTCTTTAATAATTTCAAATGCTGTATCAAAAGCAGCGAATGAAATCAAAAATATAAATGTAAAAATAGAACTAAGCACTATTGAAATTATCGCGGCTGCTTCTTGAAATTTTTTCTTTTTATTCATTTTATTTTCCTCCGTTCTTAAACAAATTGTAACATATTTTCTATTAAATTAATATAGTTTTCTTGCAACTCCTCGAGTATCAATTCCTGTCATTCCTGCGGTTTTGCCGCTTGTTTGATTTACAGCACCTAAGACATCCACTAATTCATTAACAGAAGTAGTAGCAATCATAATAGCAATAATCGCAGGATCAAGTGCCGCTATATTGATACTAGCGGGCGAAGAAGCAAAATTTGCATATTCAATCAATGATTTAAAATTAGATTGACATCCACCAACAACAATAGGCATTGAATCTTTATCTTGTTGAAAAGCTCGAGCGTTTTTAATTGTCTCTAGAAAAAATTTAGAATTCATATATTCATTAGCAAAAGGACTTTTTGATAATGCATCATGACCTGTTATAACTAAAACATCCGGTTTATGTTTTATTAATAAATCACTGATTGAAAAAGGCATATTATTTTCAGAAATATAATATCCAATCGCAGGTACTTTATATAGAGCATATAAATCCATACATTTCTTTAAAAAATTTGAATCACCATCTAAATGTAATACTTTCCCAAAAAGTGTATTATTACTAAAATTAGGTAATTTTAAACTTAAATTGATATTTAAATTATTACGTTTTTCACTTATTTTTAAGTCCGTTAATGGTGCATCAGCATTTAATCTTGTGCATTTTCCCTTTAAAAAAGCTATATTATCTTTAATTTTATAAATTACAAACTCACAATCACTATTATGAGATAACCTAGTTACTACATCTCCAACTTTAAAATTCATTATTTTGTTCCTCTTATTATATAAATTATTCAAAAAGCATCAAAATAATGAAAAAGAATGCTATTTATTTAGCATTCTTAGCAATTTCATTAGTTAAATTAATATAAAATTTTAAATCTAATTGCTCTGGCCTTTTAGTTTCTAAACAATTTAAGTTGTTTAATATTTCTAATGCTTTATTTTTATCATTTAAATACGCAGTTAAATTATTTAATATTGTTTTTCTACGCATTTTAAACATTGCTTTGGTAACTTGAAAAAATAATTTTTCATTTTCATAAGTTCGATCATTAGTTACATTAATTTGAAAAACTAATGAGTCAACATGTGGTTCAGGTATATAAGCGTGTCTTGATACTTTTTGTACTAATTTGCTACCTCCTAAGTATTCAATAAAAATAGAAATAGGTGAATATTCTTTAGTATTAATTGGAGAAATCAATCGGAAATAAGCTTCTTTTTGTACCATCAAAGTCATTTGTTTAACATTTTTGCATTTAATTAATTTTTCTACAATTTCTGTTGTAACATAATATGGTAAATTTCCTAATACAATTATCTCGTTTTCATATTTGTTTAAATTGATGTTTAAAAAATCTTTATTAATTATTTCAATGTTTTCATCATTAATTTGATGTGTTAAGTGATCTACCATAACTGGATCGATTTCCACTAAAATTTTTTGACCTTTTTTATTTAGTAAATGATAAGTTAAAGCCCCTAATCCTGGACCAATTTCTAGTAATATTTTATTTTCACCATCATTAATTTTATCAACAATATTATTAGCTAATTCATCATCAATTAAAAAATTTTGTCCATATTTTTTTAATGCTTTTACATCATAAATATCTAAATGCTTACACACATATTCTTTATTTGCTACTGGTCCATTCATAAATTCACCTTCTTTATAATCTCATCAACTTTATCTTTGCTAATATTTAAACTATTTAATCTTTTTAATAAAGTTTTAGCATTTCCAAATCCTAAATGCAATTCTTGCATAACTTTTATTCTTAATTTATTCGCATTTGCACTTCCACATAAATTACGAACATATAAATCTTCCATGACCCAATTGCCTTGTTTGCTTTTAGTGTTTTCAATAACATTATCTAATACATTTAATATATGCTCTTTATTAGATTCCGCGACACCGACCTTATGCTTTTTTATACATTCTTTTTTATCAACATACGCATGTAATAAATTAGGTATTTCATTATTTAAAATATCTCTAATTCGTTTTCCTGGGGAATCTGGATCTGTTAGTATTATAATTTTTTTATTTAAAGAAGCGTTTTTTAAATAATTTATTGTTTCACGTGGAACATCACTTCCGTTTGTGATTACAAATTCAGCATCAATAAAAGATTCTAAAAATTGGACATCACTTTTCCCTTCCACTACAATAATTGCATTAATTATTTTCTTCATATTTTACCTTAAAAACTTTCATAGCGTTTTTCGTTGTAATATCTTCAATCACTTTAATATCTTCATTTCTAATACTAGCAATTTCTTTAGCGACTAAAGTTACATATTTTGGAGCATTTTCTGTTCCTCGATATGGGTGAGGTGTAAGATAAGGAGAATCTGTTTCTATTAATAGATAATTTAAATCAATATTAGCCGCAACTTCTTTAGGTGTTTTAGCATTTTTAAAAGTAACTGGTCCGCCTAAAGATATATACATTCCTAAATTAATAAAATCATTCATCATTTCTTTTGGTCCGCTATAACAATGCATTATGCCACCATATAATGG